>QGUO01000008.1 GCA_003242495.1 Pseudomonadota bacterium
GCTGCGCACCTCAGTCTCGCCTTCGCCCTGGTTGACGAAGACAAAGTGCGTTCGTGTGTGCGCCGCCTGTGCGTGGGCGAGCACCGGCATTTCGCGACGACAGGGAGGACACCAGCTGGCCCAGAGATTGACGACGGTCGGCTGGCCCGTGAAGCCCGAAAGGTTTGTCGATCCGCCATCCAGCGCGGTCAGTTGAACGTCCGGGAGGGTGATCTGCGTCCGTTGCATCAGCGCGATGGAGCTCGCAAGCACTCCCCATGCAGCCAGTCCCGCCAGCGTGCCGGCGGCGAGCGGCCAGCGCAGCGCCTCGTGACGCCGCGCTTGCCAGACGCCGAAGGCGACTCCCGCAAGCAGGCCTGCCCACAGCGCATAACCGCCGTCGCCGGGGCGGATGATGGACCAGGGATCGGCCCGATAAAACGGCAGGTGCTGTAGTACGAACGCCAGGCGAGCGGCGACGAGACTGACGACCAGCATGTCGAAGAAGGTCCCGAACAGGCGTAACGCCTTCTGTCCAGACATTCGGGCGGTCACCCAGGCAACGAACGAGGCGATTGCGACCGCGACAACGAGGAATACGGCGGCCATGGGAATGGGGCCGAGGCTCAACATGCCCGGCGCCTGCGCTCAGATCGGGACTCGGGCGAATCGGCGACGCACGCCGCCAGGCACCGTGGCCGAGGGAGCGGGCAGCGGTCGCGGGGGGCGGGTTCGAAGGTCGTATCGCGGCAAGTCACGGCATTTCGCATTTTGAACGATTCACGGCGCGTGTGTCTCAGTACATGCGGCATGTCGGGCCCGGAAGCCGGCCGCCCGGCGCACGAGCAGGCCACTGGCCGGATTCGGCTTGCAGACTGCGCCCGTGAGCGTGGCGGGCCAGGATTAAGTGACGATTAAGCGGCGCGCATGGGCTCGAGAGCCGGTCGGGTGCGTGCTCCGATGCCATCGAAAAAGCGCGCCTGGGCAATTGTGGGGTGGCGAATGCGAATTCTCGTTGTGGAAGACGATGACCTGATTGCCAGAGGCATCGTCGCCGGCTTGCGTGCGCACGGGTTCACGGCCGATCGGGTGTCGACCGCCTCTCAGGCCAGGCTGGCCTGCGAGCACACTCATTGCGACGCCATGGTTCTCGACCTGGGATTGCCTGACACAGACGGCCTGGAGCTCCTGACTCGGCTGAGGGCGGCGGGCAATGCGTTGCCGATCCTCATCCTGACGGCGCGGGATGCCGTGGACGACCGCATCCGCGGTCTTCAGGCGGGCGCGGACGATTACCTGGTCAAGCCGTTCGATCTGGGCGAGCTGGCCGCACGGCTGCACGCGCTCATCCGACGCGCGGCCGGACGCAGCCTCAATCTGTTCGAAGCTGGCCCTTTGCGCTTCGATTCGAGCACGGGGGAGGCCTGGTTGAATGGCGAGCCCGTCGAGCTGTCTCGCCGCGAGTCGACTCTGCTGGCGAGCCTGATCCAGGCGAACGGACGCTGTGTCTCGGGCGAGCGGCTGAAGGACTGCTTGTACGGGATGGATGAGGAGGTCGAAAGCAACGCTCTTAACGTCCACATTCACAACCTGCGCCGCAAGCTCGGGCCCGACGTCATCGAGACGGTGCGCGGGTTGGGTTATCGCTTCGGCTGGGTGCGGCGATGAGTCTGCGTGTTCGACTGTTGGTCGTCATCGGGATTGCACTGGCGGTCCTGTGGAGCGGCGCGGCGGCCTGGATGCTGCGGGATCTCGATCGCTCGTTGCAAACCACGCTCGACGAGCGGCTCGCCATGTCGGCGCGGATGGTCTCGGCATTGCTGACCCGGTCCGCTCTCTCTGAAGCCGGGTCGCCGATCAGGGATCGCGGCTCGCTGATCGTTCCCGGCAATGAGGCCATGGCGTGCCAGGTTCGGACGCTGCGCGGCGAAATCGTCGCCACGACGCGCGATCCTGCCCGAACACCCTGGCAGGGCGGCGACCTCGGCTACCAGATGGTGTGGCTGGATGGGGAACGTTGGCGGACCTACACGCTGCGAGCGGGGAATTTCTATATCACGACTGCGGATCGTCTCGATGAACGTGCGCTCCTGCGGCGGCGCACCGCGCTGGCCGCCGGCATTCCGTTCCTGATCGCCGGGTTCGGAGGGCTTGCCGCGCTATGGGTGGGGGTGGGACGCGCGCTGTCGCCGCTGCGCGAGCTGCAACGTAAGCTCGGTAACCGTCGTCCCGACGAGCTCGAGCCATTGCAGACCCAGGCAGTGCCACCCGAGCTGGGCCCTCTGGTCAGGTCCTTGAACGGCCTGCTGGATCGGGTCGCACAGTCCATTCAGCGCGAGCGCAACTTCACCAATGATGCCGCGCACGAGCTGCGTACGCCGCTCACCGCGATCGACACGCATCTGCAGGTGGCTCGGCTCACCCAGGGTGAAGACGCTGCGCGCGCCCTGCAGGATGCCGCGACCGGGGTGGCGCGGATGCGCAGCACACTGGACCAGCTGCTCGTGCTGGCACGCCTGGAGGGCCGCGCGTCCTTCGAGGACGGCGAGCGGATCACCGCGAGGGACGCGCTGGATCGGGCCCTTGCGACACAAGGCGCAGAGTTCAACGAGCGGCTACTGATATCCATGCAAGACGTCCGCGACAGGCCGCTCGATATTCCGGCGACCATGGCCGTGGTGGCCTTGCGCAATCTGATCGACAACGCCCTCAAGTATTCACCCATGGAGGAGCCGGTGGAGATCGAGGTGCTGGGGCGTGACGATGTGACGATCTATCGCATTCGCGACCGCGGTGCCGGCATGAGCGATGACGAGCTCGCAATGGCCACTCAGCGTTTCTGGCGACGCGAGCACGGCATGGCCGGCGTGGGACTGGGCCTCACGTTGGTCAAGGTCATCGTAGAGCGATTCTCGGGAGGCATCAGTCTGCAACGCAATCCGGCGGGTGGGCTGCTGGCGGAGCTGACATTGCGGCACGTGCGCGCGTGACGCCACGCCGCCCCCGAAGCGCGTCACTCCTGTGGAGAAATGCCTACGCAGGAGTCGACCCGTGCTCAGGTAACGAACCCGGCTCGCTCTCGCGGCATTTCCTGAGGGTGAAGACCCGTTTCAACGAAGTACCTGCCCCGGCTCGCGCGCGACCGCCAAGGCGCGCCCTGCGGGCCGGCATCGCGCTGGCATGCGAGGTGCACTGATGAGCGAAATCGTCGTGGCGCTTTTCCCAACGGAGGAGAAGGCTCAGGAGGCCGCCGAACGGCTCTCGGCCGCCGCCGCCCATGAGGGGGTCGTCGTCCGCGGGGCAGCCATCCTCGGGAGGTCGCTGGATGGTGCCGTCTCGGAGAGAAAATGGTCGAGCCGCGTCCCGTGGAGGACGCCGGCGGGGGCGCTGCTCGGCGCAGTGATCGGCTTCCTGGTCGGGCCTATCGGCGCCGGCATCGGGTTCCTGTCGGGCGGCGTGCTCGGCGCGGTCAAGGATCTTTCGGATGTGGCCGAGGCGGAGATCAAGCTACGGGAGATTCGCGAGAAACTGCGTCCCGGAACCGGCGCGCTCGTGGTCGACATCGACGAGCCCTCACTCCAGGCGTTCAGTGAGCGCATGCAGCAGCTCGGCGGCGACGTGATCTCGCCCGGACTCAAGCAGCCGCCGGAGTGATCGCAGCGGCAGCCACGCTGCGTGCCCGCCGCCGGGACATCCTTCGACTCGCGACCAGGCCAGGGTGGGGGGCACGGCGGCCGCCGTCCCGCTTGCCCCAAAATCGTCGCGCCGCGCAGCGCGGTGACTACAATCGGCGCATGGCTGTCGTTGCATCGGGAATCCGCGCAGGCGGGAGGGCGGCATCCGCGGAGGGGATGCGGCAAACCGACGCCGTCCTTTACGTCCTCTGGGCGCTGTTCTGGCTGCTCATGGCGGCGATTTCACTGCAGGACTATCTGCGCGCCGGCGGCCGCCAATGGTGGCAGCCCATACTCTGGGAGGGCAGCTCCGCGCTCATGGCCACGTTCTGGCTGGTTCTGCAGCGACACGCGGACCGGCATCGACACGGCGACGACTTCGATCGGCCGTGGCGCTGGTTGTGGCGACATCTGCGATGGCTGCCTTGGGTGGTCGTCTCGTTCGTGGTGGGGGTGTACGCTCTGCGGCACGGGGTCTACGCGCTGCTCGGACATGCCTATGAGCACGAACCGTGGCTGCTCGTGTTCGTTTACGAAACCATCAAGCTTGCGCTGTTCGTCGGCCTGTGGCTCGGCATCATTTTCGGGTTGAACTCGTTTCAGCGCTGGCAGGATCAACGCGCGCGGCTGTTGGCGCTGCAAAAATCGCTTGCCGAGACGCAGCTATCCCAGCTCAAAGCGCAGCTGCGCCCCCATTTCTTCTTCAATGCGCTCAATACCATCTCCGCCCTCATGCACGTGGATGTTGCGCGCGCGGACCGGCTGCTGGCGCGGCTCGGGGAGTTGCTGCGCGCCAGCCTGCAATGGGGCGGCGCGGAGATGACTGCCCTGCGCGAGGAGCTGCGTCTGCTCGAGCTGTATGCCGGCATCATGCAGGAGCGCTTCGAGGATCGTGTCTCGCTCGCATGGCACATCGAGCCATCCGCGCTCGCCGGCGCAGTGCCGGTGCTGTTGTTGCAGCCATTGCTGGAGAACGCGTTCAAGCACGCCGTCGAAAACAGCCGCGAGCCGGTGCGCATCGCGATCGAAGCGCGCCGCGTCGGCGACCGTCTCGAAATCGCCGTGCGGAACACCGGATCGCAATTGTCGGATGAAGCGTCCGCCGGCATCGGCCTGCGCAATTGCCGGGAGCGGCTGCAGCTGATCTATGGCGGGGCGGCGAGCCTGCGCCTGTGTCAGGATGTGCATGGCGTCGAGGCACGCATCAGTTTGCCCTGGCGGGAGGTGGGCCCGTGATCCGGGTGCTGATCGCCGACGACGAAGCGCCGGCGCGCACCAAGCTCGGCCGCTGGCTGAGCGAACAGGGGGACATGGAGGTCGTGGCGCAATCCGCCGATGGAGTGAGCGCCGCGCAAGCCATTGGGCTGCTGCGGCCGGACGTCGTGTTTCTCGACATTCAGATGCCTGGCTTGAGCGGCCTCGAGGTCGCCGCGCAGCTCGAGCAGAGCCGTGCGCCGCTGCTCGTCTTCGTGACGGCCTACGACGAGCATGCCGTCAAAGCCTTCGAGCTGGAGGCGGTCGATTACCTGCTCAAGCCCTATGACAAGGATCGGCTGCTGCAGTCGCTGGCCCGGGTCCGGCGCAGGATCGGCGACGCCGCGGCGCGTGCGACGGCGGTGGCGGCGGCACGCGCGGCCAGCACATGCGAGCGCCTGCTGGTGCCGGTGGGCGAAAGTCTGCAGCTCATCGAGCGTGCGGCGATCGACTGGCTCGAAGCCGATGACAACTACGTTCACGTCCACACCCGTGCACGCAGCTATCTGTTGCGCAGGACGCTCCAGGACCTGCTCGCCCAGCTGGGCGAGCGCCAGTTCGTGCGCATCCACAAATCGGCAGCCGTCAATATTTCAGCCGTGGCAGCGCTGACCCCGTTGTTCAAAGGCGACTACGAGGTGCGTCTGCATAGTGGTCACACCCTGCGCCTGAGCCGCCGCTACAAGGACGCGCTGTTCCGCTCGATGGGTCGCTGAGCGCCCGCTTGCCCCGTCTGGCGCGCCGTTCACCCCATCGCCGGGGTGCGTCGGCGCGTGCGCGGGCAGACTGAAGCTCCCTGGCGAGTGGAGCGGGGCATGAACACGACGCGACGCATGGCAGGGGCGGCGGGCGCCTCGATACGTCTCGATTTTCTCGATTGGCTGCGAGTCATTGCCATCTTCGTCCTGCTGTTCTTCCATACCGGCATGCTGTTTACGGGTTGGGGATGGCACATCGAGAACGCCGAGACCCTTCCCGTGCTGCAGCGGCCGATGGATGTCGCGCATCGCCTGCGGATGCCGCTGCTGTTCGTGATTGCCGGGGCCGGCACGTGGTTCGCCCTCGATCGACGCGGCAGCGTGCAATGGGTGCGCGAGCGCACGCTGCGCCTGCTGGTGCCGCTTCTCGTCGGCATGATCCTGATCGTACCGCCACAGGTTTACATCGAGCGTCTGTTCCGCGGTCAGTGGCAGGACGGCTACCTCGCGTTCTACCTCGAGCGTGTGCTGCAGTTGCGTCCGTACCCGGATGGCGATCTGAGCTGGCATCACCTGTGGTTCGTTCTGTACCTCTACCTGTACGTGATCGTGCTTCTGCCCGTCCTGGTCTGGTGGAAACGACGGCACAGCGTGCTCGCACCGGGGGCATGGCTTTATCTGCTCGCACTGCCGCTCGCCGTGAATGAGGCGTTGCTGAAGCCGCGCTTTCCGGAGTCGCACAATCTCGTCAGCGACTGGTATGTGTTCGTGCACTATCTCCTGCTCACGGGCTATGGATATCTGCTCGCCTCGATGCCGCGCAGCTGGGACTGGTTGGCGGAGCAGCGTCGGCGCACACTGGCGGCAGGGCTGGCGGTGTTCGCTGTCGCCACGGCGCTGCTGGAGCTGGGCATCATCCAGCGCGATAGTGCAGTCGATGCGCTCCTTGCGAGTCTGTTCACCTGGCTGTGGGTGCTGGTGTTTCTGGGCTATGGGCGGCGCCATCTGTCGTTCGCCAACGGGCTGCTGCGCTGGTCGCGCGACGCCAGCTACCCCATCTACATCCTGCACCAGACGGTCATCGTGGTGCTGGCGTACCGGGTGGTCCAGCAGTCCTGGTCGCCCTGGAGCAAGTATTGGGTGGTGCTGGGCGCGACGCTGGTGCTTTGTGTGCTGCTGTACGAGTACGGCATTCGCAGGTGGCGGGTGACCCGGGTGATGTTCGGAATGAAGGCGGCAGACTTGCGGCCCGGCACAGCCGCCGCAGGGGTGTCCGCCCGGGCAGCCGACGCGCAGGTCGGCGCCGAACGCTGAAAGGCCTTTCGAGTGCCGCGCGACTCGAGTGCTTCAATGTCTCCCAGCGACGTTCGAGGCGTGCCGTCTACTGTCATGTCATGAAGGACAGCCGCGTGCGGTGCCGGCGTGTCGCCGGCCGCTCGCGGCACCGATGAAAGGCTGTCGTCAGGGGCTCGCCCCCGGAAGGAGACCCTGGGCACGCAACGCCGCATGGATGCCGCGCAATGTGTCGCGTGCCCCGGCGGCAACTCCGATGTCCTGGGCGCGCGCAACGGCGGGTTCGGCGACATTGATGCGGATGAGCGGCACGCCGAGACGCTCTCCGAAACGGCGGACCGTGGGGACGGCGGTGCCGGCGCCGATCTCGATCACGACCGGACGGCGTACGGTGTTCAGCCACCGGCGCAGTGCGGCGGCCTGGCGGTTACTGCGTCCGGACAGCCATTCCCAATCCCCGAACATCAGCACATTGGGTCGGGCAAGGCCGCCGCAATGCGGGCACCGCGGCAGCTCACCGGTCAGCAGGCAGCGTCGCTCGTCCACCTGGGGGATGAAGGCGTCCGCGGACCAGTATTCGTCCGTGCAGCAGTCGAGGCACTGCAAATGATGGATGGAGCCGTGGCACTCGTGCACACGATCCGCGGCGAACCCTGCCTTCTGAAAATGCCCATCGACATTGCTGGTGAAGACGAATGCACCGTGTTCCAGGGCCGCGGCGATCTCGCGCAGCAGCCGGAAGCCTTCATGCGGAGTGACCCGCCGGTAGAGGGCGAGACGATGGCCATAGAATCCCCATGCGAGCGCGGGTTGGTCGCGGAAGGCCTGCGGCGTGGCAATGTCCATGAAGTCGATGCGGGCGCGCCCGAGTGCCGGATAGGCGCGCCAGAAGCCTTCCCGACCGCGGAAGTCCGGCAGCCCCGAGTCGACGCCCATGCCGGCGCCGGCCGTGATCAGCAGGCCATCGGCCTGCCCGATGAGCACTGCGCAACGGTCATGATCGAAATCGCTCAACATCTTCTCCTGGGGCTTGCGTGCGGCACGGCCTGGCGGGGCGGGCCATAGGAGCCCGCCGTCGAACGGGCGGCGGCCGGGTCCCGAGTGTTCGAAGTATACGCTGCGCACCGTGAACGTCTCTCGGCCATGCGACCCCGGCGGGGCCCCGACGCCCTCCAGCGTTGGTGCTGCGATGGTCCTGGCAGCTCAAGTTGCACGCGCGCGGCTACTCGATACAGCGCTCGAAGCGCAGCGCTGTATCGCGTGTACGGCTGATGCGGTCGGCCGCTGCCGTGACGGTTGTGCCGAGTGGCCGCGCCTCGCCATCCGGCGACTCGAGTGCGGCGGCATGGTAGGCGCGCACGAACTGCTCCGGCGGCAGGCGAAAAATGCAGATCAGCGCCTCGCGGCCGTGCACCCGGTCCAGGTGAGCGGCCATGGCGGCGCCGACATAATAGAAGACTTGCCGCCCGGCGCCAGAGAACCCCAGCTTGTACACGTTCTCCAGTCGCGCGGCGTAATCTTCTCCCGCCGACAGGATCTCGGCCGCATAACCGAGAAAGTCGAGATACAGCGGAATCTGTGCGTATCCGTTCCTGGAGAACCCCGTGAGAAATCCGGTCAGCGCACCGGAGCCCTTGATCTGTCGACTGTCCGCCACGTACTCGGCCGTGCCTTCGCGCATCAGCCAGCGGAACAGCTGCTCGATGGCGGCCTCACGCGAGTCGATCCGTTCGAGCTCGGCGCCGGCTCCCCAGAAGAACGCATGCTGGAGCGCATGAAACGTCTCGTGGGCCGAGACCACCTGTATGGCGCTGTACTCGTCCTCGTGGCCGGCGGTCAGGCAGTTCAGCGCGAGGTAGAAGTAGCCGTCCGCGGCGAAGCCGCCGCAGGGATTGCCGATGACGGAAAGCACGATACTGCCCGAGTACTGGAGATCCGGTGGTGTGAACGGCTGCAGGCTCGCGGTGACGAACGCTTCGATCTGCGGCGCGCGTTCCTTCAGGAATGCGACCGTCGCCTGGAATCTGGCCTTGTTCTCGACGATGGGACCGAAGCGGTAGACATCGTTCTCGGGGATTTCGCATCGGGCCGCCGCTTCGAGCCCGGCGCGCAGCGCCTCGAAGTTCCGTGTCGGTGACAGGCTCGTATGATGCTTGATCTGCGCCTGCACCAGGGGGGAGGAACGCAGGTAGGCCGCGTCGACCTCATTGCCGGAGCACACCGTGTCGAGCAGGTAATCCGCGAGCGATGAATCGACATTGATCCTGATCGAGGGCGCGCTGGCCGCGGCGTTCACCGCCGTGAATGCCAGGACGAGGCCGACGAGCGTCGTGCGCAGGCGCTTCGCTCGCGCCATCCCCATGACGTCCGACACTGTATCCAGTCGTTGCGCTTGCATGTCTTCCCCTTTCCGAATGGCTCGGACCGCGATCGCGGCTGCGCTCGTCTTCTGGTCGATCCCTGTCTGACCCGCTGTTGTTCCACCTGCATGGCGGGCCAGAGGCATGCGGGCTCATTCTCGTTGCGCGAAAGCGCCGTTACAAGCCGCTACACGGCTCGCGTCGGCCGTTCTTCCACGCTCTCGGCGACGCGCAGAGCCATCGTCGTCGGACGGAAGGACGATGCGGCATCAGCCGAGCGCCGCCACCATATCGCACCGTGGGCCAGCGCACTCGGCGCCCGTCGCACGCGTCGCGTCGACCCGTCCTGCGACGCGTGACCTTGTCGGTCATCCTACCGCATTCCGCATAGCCTCTCATGCCCGGTGTCGCGCTGCGGCGTCCGGGTGGGCTGGCTCGAATGTCGAGTGCATACGCGCGTCGGCCCACGACCGACCGCGCGAGGGTGCGTGCTTGCCAGGAAGGTCGGCCCAGGCAGGTCCGGCCGGCTCGAGTGGCCGCCAAAGCCTTGGTGTCGCGCACGAACCGGCAACGCGGCGCATTCAACGGCATAATGAGGATCGTTCCGGCAGGCGTACCTCGAGCGGTCCATCCGCACCATGATCGGGTTCGCGCGAACTCGTCTGGCGCGCGGCCGGACTCCTGTCGGGATCCTGCGTTCACCAGACTTCCCGGACTATCCCTGTACGATGACTCGCACCGGCCCTGAATCCGCAATCGCCGCCCAGCCGGTCTCGGCGCTTTCACCGCTGCGATTTCCGGTGTTCCGCACCGTGTGGGCGGCGAACGTCATGTCGAGCTTCGGCGGGCAGATCCAGTCGGTGGCGGCCGCCTGGCTGATGACCTCGATCGCCCCGTCGGCGGACATGGTCGCGCTCGTGCAGTCCTCGGTGAGCCTGCCGATCGTGGTCCTGGCGCTGCTCGCCGGCGCCATGGCGGACAGCTATGACCGGCGCAAGGTGATGCTCGCCGCACAGGTCTTCATGTTGGTGGTCTCGGTGTCGCTGACCGTGGTCGCCTGGACAGGGTGGATCACCCCCTGGCTGCTGCTGCTCTTCACCTTTCTGATCGGTTGCGGCACCGCCTTCAACGCGCCGGCCTGGCAGGCCTCGGTGGCGGACATGGCGCCGCGCGAACAACTGCCCGGCGCGGTCGCGCTCAACAGCATGGGCTTCAACATCGCGCGCAGCCTGGGCCCCGCCATCGGCGGCGCCATCGTCGCCGCCGTCGGGGCCGCCTTCGCATTCCTGGTGAATGCCATCAGCTATACCGGTTTGATTGCCGTGTTGTCCCGGTGGCGTCCGCAACGTCCGCCGCAAACGCTGCCACGGGAGACCCTGGGGGTTGCCGTGGGAGCGGGCATCCGCTACGTGTCGATGTCGGGCGCGATCCGTACGGTGCTCGGGCGAAGCCTGGTGTTCGGCGTCGGCGCGAGTGCGATCCTGGCGTTGCTGCCTCTGGTGGCCAAACACCGGATCGCGGGCGGTCCGTTGACGTACGGCGCGCTGCTGGGATCGTTCGGGGTGGGCGCGGTCGCCGGCGCCTTGTCGAGCGCACGCTCGCGGCAGTGGCTGTCCACCGAGGGACTGGTGCGCTGGTCCTGCGTGGCGATGGCCGTCGCCGCGGTCATCGCCGCGCTCAGCACGCAATTGCTCCTGACCATGCTCGGCATCTTCATCGCCGGTGCAGCCTGGGTGCTGGCCCTGTCCACGTTCAACGTGAGTGTGCAACTGTCGGCGCCCCGCTGGGTGGTCGCACGCGCGCTGTCCTTGTATCAAATGGCCGCGTTCGGTGGCATCGCCGTGGGAAGCTGGCTGTGGGGCGTGATCTCGGAGAACCGAAGCGTCAGTGCGGCGCTGCTCGGCGCCGGCGCGGTCATGCTGGCCTGCGCGGGTCTCGGGCGCTGGATGCCGCTGGCGCAGGCCACGTGGCTGAACCTCGATCCCCTGCGCCGCTGGCAGGAGCCGGAGACGGCCGTGCCGGTCGGTCCGCGCACCGGGCCGGTAGTCGTGACCATCGAGTACCGGATCCGTGAAGAGGACATTCCCGAGTTCTTCGCGGCGATGGCCGAGCGCCGGCGCATCCGGATCCGCGACGGCGCCCGTCGCTGGACCTTGCTGCGCGACCTCGGCGATCCGCAGGTCTGGGTCGAGCGTTACACCACGCCGACCTGGCTCGACTACATCCGTCACAACAGTCGCCTCACGCAGGACGATGCACATGTCCCGGAGCGCCTGCGCGCTCTGCACCAGGGACCGGATGGACCGGTGGTGCGGCGGATGATCGAGCGTCAGACGGGCTCGCACCACGCGGGCCACACGGCAGGTGGGCCGGAGGTGGAGGAACCTCACGTGTAGCGTGCTCGGCGGAAGCTCAGACGGATGGCCCGTTCCGACCCTCCCGGGTAGCCGGCCCGGTGAGCGCCGCGAACGAGGCCTCCCGCACGGTGTTGCTCAACCGTTGCGGCATGGTTGCGCCGCGATACCTGTGCCGTGCCGAACGGCCGCGTGCCCTCAGGGGAGCACGGTTTTCACGATGGAGGCGTCGAGCGCCTCGTAGTCGGCGTATGAAATGGTGTCGTACAGCTCCTGCCGGGTCTGCATCTGCGGGATCATGCTTCGCGGCGTACCGTCGCGGGCGATCGCCGCGTAGAGCTGCTCGTGCGAGCGCGCCGCCACCCGCAGCGCGCTCACCGGCCAGATGACCATGCGGTAGCCGAGGGACTCGAACTCGCTGGCCGTGAGGTGGGGCGTGCGCCCGAACTCGGTCATGTTCGCGAGGAGCGGCGCATCGACGCGTCGGGCGAACTCGCGGAACATCTCGACGTCGGTGAGCGCCTCGGGGAAGATCGCATCGGCGCCCGCCTGCAGATAACGTTGCGCGCGGGCGACTGCACCGTCGAGCCCTTCACTGGCCGCCGCGTCGGTCCGGGCAATGAGGTACAGATGGCGGCGGGCGCGCGCCGCGGCCGCGATCTTCGCGCACATGTCCTCGGGACTGGCGAGTCGCTTGTCATTCAGGTGCCCGCATTTCTTGGGCAGCAACTGGTCCTCGATGTGCACCGCGGCGGCCCCCGCATCTTCGAAGGCGCGCACCATGTGCATGACATTGAGCGCCTCGCCATAGCCCGTGTCGCCGTCGACCAGGACGGGAAGCTGCGCGGCGCGGCTGACCTGCCGGATGAAGAAGCAGACGTCATCGATGGTGAGGATGCCGAGATCCGGAAGACCCATGGACGCGCTCATGGCCGCGCCGGAGAGATACAGCGCCTCGAAACCCTGGCGCTTCGCCTGCAGGGCGGCGAGACCGTTGTAGGCGCCGGGTATGCGCAGGATGCCGCCGCGTGCGACCAGGGCGGCGAAGCGTTCCCCCGCCGGAACCGGTCGACCATGCTCGGCAACGAGATAGATTCCCATGACCAGAGCAGAGTACGCAGCGCCCGACGCAGCCGTCAACCGGCGCGCACCCGCGCGAGCCGGGTCATCCGGCGGCTGCCGACAATGAGGGGGTGCGAGAAGACGTGTGGTCGGGGACTGGCCCACGCCATGCTTCCGCAACGTGACCGTCGGCGCGGACAGCGAGGGCACATAAGGTGCAAGATGGCCGATGCACTGCACAGGCGCTGGCGCGCGTGCGTACCATCACACTTTTTGCCGCCGGCTGGCATGCCGCGCCGACCGCGGTCCTGGCGGCACATCGAGGCAGCAATCATGCGTGAAGCCGTGCGATCCGTCTGTACGTTGATCGTCGCCCTCGTTCTCGGGCTGCAGGCGTGTGCCGCGACGCTTCAGGACGTCGTTCGAGAATCGGACGGCCCCTATGTGGTGCGCAACGCCGATGGGGGATGGGAGGCATGGTGGGTGGAGGTCACCGGGGCCGGTGCGCGCAAGCGCGTTCAACCGGTCGAGCCGGGCGACGCGCTCGCCGTGCCGGCCGTCAATGAGGCGCCGGCTTTCGCGGTCACGCTGCGCGAGCCGGCGGACGTTGCTCCGCACACGGTTCGTACGGCGCCCGGGGCGCCGCTGTTCGTCGTCGCGGATACGCATGGCGAATACGAGATCCTGGTCCGGCTGCTCGAGCGGCACGGGGTGATCGATGCGGCCCTGAAATGGACGTTCGGCTCCGGTCACCTGATCGTCCTGGGCGACGTATTCGATCGCGGCGCGCGCCAGACGGAGATCCTGTGGTTGCTATACGGCCTCGAGGGGGAGGCGCAGCAGGCCGGCGGGGGCGTGCACCTGGTGGTCGGCAACCACGAGGCGATGGTGTTGAGCGGCGATGCCCGCTACCTCAACCCGCGGTACCACAGGAGCGCCGCCGTCCTCAGAGTGAGCCACTACGGTCAATTGTTCGGGCCGGAGACCGTGCTCGGGCAGTGGCTGCGTACCCGGCCGGCCGTTCTCAAAGTGAACGAGCTGTTGTGTCTGCACGGCGGCCTCTCGCCTGTCCTCGTGGAGCGCGGTTTCACGCTTACCGAGATCAACGACACCGTCCGCGCAGTCTTGAACGGTCATCGGTTCACGACGCAGGCGCAACGGGAACGCGCCGAGTTGGTGATGACGGAGCTCGGGCCACTGTGGTATCGCGGCTACTTCGCCGACCAGCGCGGCTTCCAAAGGGCGACATCGCAAGACATCGATCGCATCCGTGAGCATTTCTCCAGCGAGACGATCCTGGTCGGTCACACCATTGTGCCCACGATCACACCGCTCTACGACGGCAGAGTCATCGCGGTCCAGGTTTACCCCCGTCGTGACGAACGCACTGGGCGACCCGTCATGGAAGCGCTGCGTATCGAGGATGGGCGCTTCATGCGCGCAGGGGTGGAGGGCGACCTCGAGGTGCTGGATTTGCAACGATGACGCGTCGGCGTGCCGAATGCCCTCGGTGTCGGAACGGGCGGAGGTCGCCCGTTCGACGCACCGATGGCGCATGACGCCGGTGCCCCGGCGCCGCGCTGGCTAATTGGCCTCGATCAATGAACCTGCCCGCCAGCTGTAGGGACCGCCCAAGGCGCGGGACTGTCCGCCGCTCACCGCAGAGTGCGAACCTTCAGCGCGGTTGAGATGCCCGCCGCTCACCGAGGAAGACGTACCGGTCGCCTTGTTGCCTTCTCCCCCGCTGATGCCGGAGTGCGAGCCGGTCGCCTCATTGGCAAGGCCACCGCTCACGGACGCCGCCCAGCCGCTCGCTTCGTTGCCTCTGCCTCCGCTCACGCTGCTGTCGTCGCCACTCGCCCAGTTCTGTTCCCCGCCCGACACACTGGCGTGCCGTCCGGTGGCCGCGTTGCGCCATCCGCCGGTCACGCTGGCATAACCGTTGTTGCTGGTGTTCTGCAGGCCGGCGACGATGCCGCCCCAGCCGGAGTAATTGTGCCGCGCGCCGACGATCAGGTAATGCGAGCCGCTCTTGTGGTTGAGGTCCCAGGTTCCTCCCTGCGCCGCGCAGCTCGCCGCGTCGCGAACCGGGTTGCCGGCCGTATCGGTGCCCACGGAGCATACGCTGTCCCCGGAGATTCGCGGCTCGTCATATCCGATGATGAGGTTTCCGGCGCCGTTGGCGCTGCCCGTGCGGCCCGCGCCGTTGACGACCTGCACGTTGACGCCGGTGAGACGCACTCTGGGGACGTCGCCGGTGGCATCGACGCTCAGAAAGGGGGCCAGCGCCATGACCGGGCTGTCCTGGACGGCCGCGAGCTGCGCGCTGAGCGTCGCCACGGTGTCCTGCAGCGACTCGACTACCTTCAGGAGTTCCTGGATCTCGGCATGACTGTCGTCCACGGCGGCCTTCACGGCAGCGAAATTGGCGTTGACCTCGCTGGCTCTGGCCAGTGTGCCGGCCTGAAAGGTCTTCAAACCCGCGACCTCACCTGCCTGCACGGTCGGTACGGCGAGGGCGCACGTTGCCACGGACCAGATCACGGCTACGACGGCACGGCTCATTGGAACGGTTTCCTCCGGCGTTGATCCTGGCCGGCACCCTAGCGGCGCGTCGCCTACCGATGGCCTACAGATCGATCAGGTGCAGCCGGCGGCGCTGCGCCGTGTGACGCGGGTCACGGAAGAGGCTTCATTCAAGAGGCGACGGTGAAGCCTGCGCAGAGCCCGCGACGGCGCCACACCGAGCTGTGTATCCAGCAGCGCCCGGCAGCGCTCGTAGGCGGCCAG
Organism: Pseudomonadota bacterium; assembly: GCA_003242495.1. Classification (GTDB taxonomy): domain Bacteria; phylum Pseudomonadota; class Gammaproteobacteria; order Steroidobacterales; family Steroidobacteraceae; genus Steroidobacter. The sequence goes on from QGUO01000008.1 coordinate 15,465, forward strand.
CGCCTCCGAGTGGCGTCCCAGCCGTGCGTAACAGCACATGAGCCCTCGATACAGGGATTCGCAAAGCGGATCCGCTTCGATGCCGCGCCGATAACAATCGATCGCATCCTGCACGCGCGCGTGGCGCACATGCGCATCGGCGATGCGCTCGAGCGCGCGTAGAAACATCGAGCGCATGCGCTCGCGCATGGGCAGCGCCCAGGGCGGCGCGTCCCGCCCCAGGAAGGGGCCCCGGTAAAGCGCGAGCACGCGCATCGCCGCCGCAGGCGGTTTGCCTGCATCGCCCTGTGCGAGCCATCGCTCCAGCGCCCAGGTGTCCAACCAGACGTAGCGCGCATCGAGCGAGATTTTGCCGGATTGCACGACCAAGGCACGCTCGCAGCACAACAGCTTGCGCAACCTGTGCAAGGTGACTTCCAGGGCGCGCCACGCGGCGTCGCCCTCGCTGTGCGGCCAAAGCAGCTCCATCACTTCCTCGGCCGGCGTCGCGCGCCCGCCGAGTGCGATCAACACCTGCAGCAGCTCCAGCGGCCGCCTTTGCGCCTTGACTGCAAAGCGCACGGGCGCGTCGTTGACCAGCACTTCGAAGCGGCCCAGCGCGTGGACCTTGACCGGCCATGGCCACGAATGAGCCATGGTGGCCTCCTCGCCGGGAATCAGCCCATGCAGGGCAATGAGCTCGCGGGCCGTGGCTGCATGTACGTCGTGCTCCAGCGCCAGCATGCACACCGACGCCAGGAACGAGTCGTCCCGGACCGCGTAGGATCTGAATCCGTGTCGCTCCATCAGCGCGAACGCCCGGCGCAGGCAAGCGATGCCCGCGGCTTCCTCGCCCGCACGGATGTGCAGCAATGCCTGTACGAAGCGGCCTTCGACCTCGAACAGCCGACTGCGCATGGGACGCACGCGTATCAGGGCGGATTCGACCAGCACGCGCGCCTCCTCGATGGATCCGGACTGCACCAGCAGGCGTGCCAGGCTCAGTTGTGCCAGTGCGATGGGCATCGAGGTGCACCCCGCCTCTGCGATGCGCAGCGCCTGGCGCACGTGCTCCTGCGCTTGCGACAGGTTGCCGCCGAGCGCAACCAGATAGCCGTGCATGAACGCCAGGTACCACTGAGACAGCTTGTGATCCGGGGTCATCAAGGCGCGGAACCGGTCGAGTGCGACGTGCGCTGCGGGCAGCTCGCCGCTTTGTGCGTGGGCATAGACGAGATAGACGCAGATCTGCCGATCCAGGACGCGTACGCCGCTCGACTCGGCCAGCGCGGCGGCATCGCGAATCGCCTCGAGTGCGCGCCGCGGCTCGCCCTGCAGCAGCAAACGCTGGCACTCCAGCAAGGCGACGTGCAGCCGGGCGAGGGGCGTGGCCGACGAGCCCTTCGCCTGCTCGAGGGTGACCTCGAGCAGGGCATCGTAACGGGTCAGCTCGCCCATCCACTGATAATAGAGCCCCAGGGCCGCGACGATGACCATCCGCAGATTGACGTCGCTCCCCTGGCGGGCGATGCGCTCCGCTCGTCGGACCCACTTGCCGATGGCGTCCCATTCGACGATATGGAAGACGACGTGCGCCACGAACATGGCGCCCACCGCGCGCTCTTCGACGTCCAGCGGCACGCGACCTTGGAACCGACGCTCCAGGGAGTCGAACTCGGCAAACCAGTACTGCAGGCGCTGCAGGTCGTCCCAGATGTGCGCAGAGCATTCCATGATGCCGGCCCAGGCGAGGTAACAACCGCGCGCATCCTCGACCATGCTGAACGACCGGTAGGCGCCGATGAAGCGCTCGCGGGCGGTCGCCGGATCGGTCATCCGCTCGCACGTGGCGCTCCAGTATTGTAGCCACGGCTCGCCCTCCAGGGCGCTGTCGGGCAAACGTCCGATGGCCGTCTCGATGACCCCGAAGCGTCCGGCCATCGCCAGGGATGGCGCGTTCGCCAGGATCAAGCGCACCGCCGCGGCATGATCGCCCGCATCAAGACACTGATCGAGTGCCTGTTCCGGCCGATCCAGCGCTTCCAGAATGTCGGCTGCCGAGCGCTGCCGCGCAGACAGATCGCGCTCCTGCCACGTCGCGCGGGCTTGCTCGCGCAGGAAGTGACGGAACAGCGGATGGAATCGGTAGGTTGCCGCCTGCCCAATTCCATGGCGCTCCGTGAAATGATGTTGTCGTACGAGATCCTCGAGCAGCGCGCGGGCGTTGGCATTGCCCGTCAGGCGCTGCGCCATTTCCACCGTGAAATCCTCGAACAGGGCAGTGTGCATCAGGAAGTCCCGGTCCGCGGGGGGGCGATGCGAAAAAACTTCGGCGGCGAAATAATCGAACAGCGGCTGCGTGCCGGCTTCGTCGAGGCCTGCCTCGTGCGGCGCACCGCTTGCGGCGCCCTCGAGCAGCAGGATCAACCCGGCGATCCACCCTTCACATCGCTCGTGAAATGACCTTACCTGAGCTGCGTCCGGCCTCGCCCTGTTGCGGGACAGCAGGCGGGCCACCGCCTGCGATTCAGGCTCACGCAGCTTCAGTTCCCGCTCGTCGAGCGTCAGCAGCTCGCGATTCGCTCGCATGCGCGCATAGGTCGCCGGCGCAGCGGCGCGGCTGATGAGCACGACGTGCACGCAGGCAGCCAGTTCTTGCACGCCGGCGCACAGCAACTCGTGCAGACGAGGGTCGGCCTCGTGGACGTCATCGAAGACCAGCACGGACGCAGTGGGCAGGCGGCTGCCGAGAGCACGGAAGAAGTTGCGCGAAAACGTCGACAGGTCGTCGAAATGCTCCAACGCCAGGCGCGGCAAAGGGCGCCGCCGGCGAGGCGTGGCTCGCTGCACGGCCAGCGAGAGGTGATGGAAGAAGGTGGCGGGGTCCGCATCGCTGCGATCGATCCGGTACCACGCGCAACGCAATTTGCGCGCTTGCAGCCAGCTCGCCACGAGTGTGGTCTTGCCTGATCCCCCCGGCGCCGCGATCCAGGTGGCAGTCGCAGAGCGGTGTGCCCGGTCCATTTGCACGAACAGCCGGCTGCGCCGGTAGACGTCATGCAGGCGCGGCGGCGACAGCTTGGCGAGCACGGGTTCCGGCCGCCGCTGCCGCCGCCCGCCGTCGATCTCGTCCGTGTGCTCGCCGGCGGGCTGTCCGCGCGCACGCCCTCGGCCAGGCTGCTTCATCGCCAACCGATCTGCACGCCCGTGAGCGCCGGCAGGCGCCCGTGCACGGTGGCCGTCAGTCCGTCGGGCAGCGACGCCAGCGGCATACTGGTTCCGCAGGCCTGGTCCAGCGCTGCGTCCGTACGCGATCGCGCGCGGCAGCGCCCCAGCGCTTGCCCATCTGGCTGAATGATTGAGTGCATACCATTGAACACGCTTGGCCGGGCGTGAAGCCGGTGCGAACTGCGAGCCGATGTCAAAAAGTGGCGATCGATGAGTCGTTCCACGCCGTCACGATCGCCGATTGTGCCAGGATCCGATGAGATGCGCGTCACACGTCGGCATGCCCGGTGCATACCAGCTGTAGGGCATCGGTAAGGGGCGAGCCGTTAGATTCCAGTCCACGGCCTCATGGCAAACGGGGTGACCATGCCGGTGGACTTCAAGAAGCGAATCCAATCCTTGCTCGCTGTGGCGATGCTGATGGGCCTTGCCGGCTGCGGTGGCGGCGGCGGCGGAGGCGGCGTAGGTGGCGGTGGCGGCGGCGGCGCCGGACCGGGAGGGCCGCCCGGGGGGGACCCGTCGTTGCCCGCCGGCAGCAACTGGGACAACCTGATGTGGGACGAGGGCCACTGGGGCTGATCGCGCGGTAGACGTTTGGTCCGAGTTCCTGCGCACACGGCGACTCGCCGGCCCGTGACGCAAGCCTGGCCCGAGCCTCGTGGGCGCTCACGTCCGCAGGGTCTTCTTGGCGAGGCTCATGGATCGGTCGCCGGGCGGTGGTCCGGGCCGGGCAGGGGAGCGTCCGCGCTCAGATGGTTAGGGGGCTGGAGACGGCTCGACGAAGCCCGCGCCGGTTCGACCTCGGGAATCGGCGCCGGGCGTGAGGCCTGCGCGTAGGACCGCCCGGCGCGTCTTACAGGAGGCCTCGCGTCAGCTGCGGATGAAAGCGAGCAGATCCTGGTTCACCCGGTCCTTGTGGGTGGTGCACAGGCCATGGGGGGCGCCCTCGTAGACCTCGAGAACCGCGTTGCGCACCATCTTCGCCGAGCGCCGGGCGGAGGCAGCGATGGGCACGATCTGGTCGTCGTCGCCATGCAAGATCAGCGTCGGCACGTCGATGCGTCCGAGATCCTCGGTGAGATCCGTTTCCGAAAACGCTTTGATACAGAAATACGCCGCCGGGAACGCGGCCATCATGCCCTGTTGCCAAAAGGCGTCACGCACGCCTTCGGAAACCTTGGCGCCCGGCCGGTTGTAGCCGTAGAAGGGCAGCGCCAGCTCCTTCCAGAACTGCGATCTGTCCTGGAGAACGGCATTGCGGAGCTTGTCGAACTCCTCGAGTGGCGTTCCGTCCGGATTGTTTTCCGAGCGCACCATCACGGGCGGAATGGCGCCGATCAGGGCGACCTTGCTCACTCGCTGGGTTCCGTGCCGCCCGATATAGCGCGTGACCTCACCGCCCCCGGTGGAATGTCCCACCAGGACGGCGTCGCGCACATCCAGATGGTTCAGCAGCTCGGCAAGGTCGTCGGCGTATGTGTCGAGATCGTGTCCGTGCCAGGGCTGACTCGAGCGGCCGTGACCGCGCCGGTCATGTGCGATGCACCGGTACCCGCGACTCGCCAGGTAGAACATCTGATCCTCGAAGGCGTCGCCGGTGAGCGGCCAGCCGTGACTGAACACCACGGCGGGCCCATCGCCCCAGTCGCGATAGAAAATGACGGTTCCGTCTTTCACTTTCAGAATGCTCATGGGCGTGCTCCTTCGAGCGTTGGGCGAGGTCTAGGTATCGTTCCGCCTATCAGACACCCTTTCGTCGCCACTGCCTATCACACCTTTCCGCTACGTGGACCTCCTGAAATCCATCCTCGATACGCGCCGTGGGGGGGGGTGGCGCAGGCTGTGGCGCAATGCCCGACGGTCGGGCGCCGGTCGGATTCGCGCTGTCGCGCCGATTGTCACCGCGTTGCGGGTGGCCGATGGCCGCCTGCGCTGTCGTGCGTTGCGTCCAGTCTGGCGCCGACCCAGAAGCGCTTGCCCGGGCGCGTCGCCGGGGCCGCGTGCCGTCGAGCGCACCGTGCGCGCCCGACGGAGGTCACTGCTGTGGGCTTGCGCGGAAGCGAGCGGCACCTTCACGGTCGAGCGCCGCGAATTCCTCGTCCGACAGGTGGATCTTCGCGGCGGCCACGTTTTCCTCGAGGTGCGCGACGCGCGACGTGCCGGGAATGGGCAGCATGACCTTGCTGCGCTTGAGGATCCAGGCGAGCGCGATCTGGCTGGGCGAGGCGCCGTGGCGCTGCGCAACGTTGTCGAGCAGCGAGCCCGGGCGGGCGAGATCTCCTGCCGCCAGGGGGTACCAGGGGATGAAACCGATGCCGCGACGTTCGCAGTAATCGAGCACGTCCTCGTTGGTGCGGTCGATGAGGTTATAACGATTCTGAACGGTGGCCACCTGGAACACTTTTGAGGCCGCTTCGATGTCGTCCACCGAGACCTCGCTGAGTCCGGCGTAGCGGATGAGTCCGTCATCGAGCAGTGTCTTGATTGCGCCGAACTGCTCGTCGCGCGGCACGCTGGGATCGATCCGGTGCAGCTGCCAGAGGTCGATGCGCTCGACGCCGAGGCGCCGCAGGCTCTCGTGAGCGCGCTGAATCAGATACTCGGGTCGCCCGAGCGGTATCCAAACGTCCGGACCGGTGCGCACCAATCCGCCCTTGGTTGCGATCAGTATGCCGCCATAGGGGTGCAAGGCCTCGCGCAGCAATTCCTCGGATACGCCCGGTCCGTACGAATCCGCGGTATCGATGAAATTCACGCCGAGCTCGGGCAGGCGGCGCAGCGTGCGTAACGCCTCCTCGCGATCCGCCGGTTCACCCCAAACCCCGCGTCCGGTGACCCGCATGGCGCCGAAGCCGAGCCGATGAATGGCGATATCGCCGCCGATGTGGAACACGCCGGCATCTGCGGCACTTATCGTGGAGTTCATGACGGTGGCCCTCCGTCGAGAGATGGCGTGAAGACCAAGTGTATAGCAACGTGCAGCGCATCGACGACCAAACGTTCCTTGGATTGGCGGGGCTTTCAGGAGGTGGTAGAAACATCCGAAGGCAGTGAGCACCGTCTGTCGGTGGCCGTGTGACGAATCGACGGGAGGAGCACGAGACGGCGCAACCTCATCAACGGGAGGATCTGTACGGCGGTGCGGGGGGTGATGGTAGGCACCGCCTGG
>QGUO01000325.1 GCA_003242495.1 Pseudomonadota bacterium
GCGCAAAGGTTCCCCCGGCCCCCCCCCGCCCCCACACCGGATCTCGACGACGAGGCGACCGCAGCGCCGGTCCCCGCGGCGCCCGACGTCCATGCCGCCGAGGACGAGACGACCACGGCCGCGGAGCACATCGCCGACCTGGGCCTGTCGTCGACCATTGCCATCGAGCTGAACTTCAACGCCTTCGCCGACCACGTTCCGCCCGACAAGCATGCCAAGCGTGTCGCACGGATCGACGACCCCTCGGTACAGGACTTTGCCGACCAGGCGCTCGAGCTCGCGGCGTTGCGCGCCGAGCTCAAGCGCTTGCATCACGAGTACGACAACCTGCAGAACGCAGTCCGACTGCGCGATACCTGGCTGAAGACGCTGCGCGAGGAACTGGCCGCGGTGCAGGCACAGTTGCGCGACGCGCAACGCGCGGCGACGCTCGATGCCGTCGCGGATGCGGACCGCGAGGCGGATTCGTCACCGCCGGTCGCGCCGGCAGCCACACCTCATACCCAGGTCCTGCCAAAGGCCATGGCGGTAGCGGCTCACGACCTGACGAGCACATTGGACGTGACTGCCGCACGCGAAACCGGATCCGCCACGCTGACCGGCGCCGCGTCCACGACGCACACGCCGCCCTCTCACGAGCGTCGCTTCGTGCCCGTGGATCATGACGGCCCGGCCGTCACCCTGAAACGCGACATCATGACCATCGGTCGCACCCGGGAACACGACATCTGTATTCCGTCGCGCGCAGTGAGTCGCGATCATGCGCGCCTGCTGATCGGGCCGGTAAGCGTGACGTTGGTGGACATGAACAGCGCCAACGGATGTTTCGTGAACGACGAGCCGGTGAGACGTCAGAAGCTGCGCGATGGCGACATCGTGCGCATCGGCGATCGCTCCTTCCGATTCTCCAATCCTGTCCAACCGGGCGATCAAAGCCGCGACACGCCGTGAGCCGAGCCGCGCGGGCCCGAGGGCCGGCGCACACCAAGCCTGTTACAGCAGGCTGCAGGCTCGCGGCTTCCAGGCGAACCAACCGACGATGCTGTAGCGCCGCCGACACCGGTTGCAGCCCATGCGCCGGGCATCGCCATATCGGCACCGCATGCCGACTGCCGCCTGCCATGCTCTGCCTTCTTCTGCCGCTCGACGACTCGGGCGATGCCGAGCGCCAGGCGCGACGAACCGCGATATCCCGAGTCCTTTCGGACAATTGTCCGCCGTCGGCCGCACATCCCATGATCCTTCGTTGAATCGCCCGCGTCGCAGCTGCTGCGATACGGGCGCGCACACTCAACGAGAGGACCGTGTATGTCGCCACGTGAGATGCATCTCGACTTCAAGGAAGGACAGATTGCCGAACGGGTGCCGCTCTCGGCACGCAACCTGCAGATCAACCGCCAACCTCAGGACATCGGCGAGGTTCGGATCAAGGTATCGGAGGAAGCGCTGCAGGAGCTCATCGTCGAGAAACAGCTCGGCGCCACTCAACTGTACCGGGCGCTCGACGTCATCCACAAGGATCTCGAGCGCTTCTTTCCCAAGGTGGCGGAAACCATGCCGCCCAAGATCGAGGGCGTGCTCCTCAATCCGGACGGTACGGCTGCCCGGAACCTGTCCGTGGAGGCACAGCCGCCAAAGTACACTCCCGAGGAGATCAAGAAGGACCGGACCCTCGAGCAGGTCCGCTGGCCGCGGCCCCGCGACATCACGGACGCGCGCGGTGCGTTCGTGCTGCACCTGCCGGCAGTGCCGATTCCTTGCAGCGGGCTTACGCTGAAAGTGAGTGGCGCCGGCGGCACCGTGCTGCTGGATATCAAGCGCGTGGAGCTGAGCGACGCCCAGCTCGGCGTGCTGCCCCTCACGCGCCCGCTCGCCCCCTTGCCGACCAGCGTCGTCGCGCGACTCGCCGACATTCAATCGGACATCCTGGCGAACAGCGAGGAAGACGTCGTCGAGCGCCCTGAGGACTTTGCGGCCCCGGCGCCCCAGATCACGCTGGGGGAAGGCGACTGTGCCCGCTTCTTCCGCTCCAACAGCGGGGTGATCGATCGCTTCCGCTACTCCGTGCTGATTCGCATGATCGAGCCCCAGATGAACCAGTGGCAACCGGCCTTCCGCATCCCGAGCGGCGAGAAGCGCTACATGCCATTTCCGGTCCCCGCCGCGAACGATTCGTTCTGGACGGCGACCGGCGCGAGCAATGCAATCAAGCAACTCGAGCAACTCGGCCGCCTGGTGCTCGTCAATCGCGCGCCGGTCGAGCGGCCCATCGATGTGACGGAGTTCCATCGCCAGATCGAGCAGGAGCCGGTGTTCCTGCCCAAAGCCTCCACGCTGGGACTCGGTTACATCATCCACATGCGTCAGACCTGGATTCCGGCCGGCCTGTCGCTGGGCGACCTGGTGTACTCGTTGCCGCTCGCCCCTGGCGAGCAACAACGCATCGCCATCCAGGAATCCGTGCAGACGATGAGCGAGAGTGAAATGGAGGCGCTCAGCGACGAGGAACGCCAGCAGTTCCAGGAGACACAGGATTCATCGGCGCTCGCCACGTTCAACTCCGCGTTCAACGAAGCGGCCAGCGGCGGCAGCCGGATGCAGTCGAAGAGCAGCACGGGAGCCGAATCGGCGACGATGTCCACCGGCATCATCGGCGCCATCCTGGGCGGCGGCGGCGCCTCGATCGGCTATTCGAATTCCTCGTCGAGCGGCAGCACGAGCAGCTGGCAGAACACCAGTCGCGACTTCGCATCGAGCACCGCGCAGGAGATGCACGGTGCGTTGAGCCGCGTGGCGGCCGCGAGCCGCCGCGCGCTGCGCACCAGCATTCGTGTCGCATCGGCGACGGAGCGCACCCAGGTCACCACGCGCGTGGTGACCAATCACAACAGGAACCATGCCCTGACCATGCAGTGGTGGCAGGTGCTGCGGCACTTCAACGTCACCTCGGAAATCGACGACGTGCAGCTGGTCGCCTTCGTTCCCTTCGAGCTCGTGCAGTTCCTGCCGGAGGGGCAGCCGTTCGCGATCACCCGCACGCCGAGCCGTGCCGAGGCGCTCGCCCGGTACGCAATGGTGATCCGCTACCATGACGTGCTGTATCCGCTGCTGCGGCACGACCCCGAGCTGGCCTATGGCATGCGCCAGCTGCGCGATTTCGCGGCCAATCCCGAGATTGAACCGGCGTCCTCCTCCCTGCAGCAGGACGTCGTGCAGTTCGAGCTGCACGGCACGTTCATGCCGTTCGAGGAGCTTTTCGTGACGGTGGTCGGCAAGAGCGGTGCGCGCGTCGGGCCGATCAAGCTGCGCCCGCCGATGCCGCTGCAGACCGTCGATCTCACGCCGGAGCAGTACGGCTCGCGCGAGGAGCTCATTGGGCACTTGAAGGATCGGCGGCTCAATGCCAGCAGCGCGACCTTCAAAGCGGAGATCGTGCTGCCGGATTGGCTGTCACGCTCGGACGTCGTGCGCTTCGAGGTCACGCGGCGCTTCGCCTCGCTGGGCTACAAGCTCAAGATGCCGTCGCTGGAGTTCGGCAACGTCGGCGAGGTCCTGCAGTTCGCCAAGAATCAGACCGTAATGCTCTCGCCGACCGACCTCGAGCGCGAGCTCGGCGGCCCCGTGATCACGGATGCGGATGCCAAGCTGCCGGACGGGGTCAATTTCCTGTCGCGTACCTTCGGCGCCGGCGAACAGATGGGCGCGACGCTGCCGCTCGCCGCTCTGCGCATCGCGCCGGTGCTGTCGTTCGCGGACCTGCTCAAGATCGAAGCGGCTTTTCAGCACATCGTGCGCAATACCGTGACCTATTCGAAGGCCGTGTGGGCGTCGCTCACGGCCGAGGAGCGCGCGATCCTGCTCGAGCGCTACACCATCGGCGTGCCCGACGGCGGCGTCGAGAGCCCGGACCAGGAGGTCCCGCTGCTCAACTGTGTCGCAAACCGGATCCTCGGGTTCTTCGGCAACTCGGCCATCATGCCATTCGCCATCCCCCCGGAAGTCGCGGCGCGCATGAAAGTCACGTCCAGAGACGTGCAGGACGCGCTGCTGCGCTTTCACCGGCAGGCCTTCCAGCCGCCGCGCTCGGCCATCACCCTGCCGGCTCGCGGCACGCTCGGCGAGGCCGTGCTCGGTTCGTGCAACGCCGCCGAAAAGATCGATATCACGCGCTTCTGGAACTGGCAGGACTCCCCCGCGGATGAGGCGGACGCGATCCCACCGTCAGTGTTCCAGCCGCCGCAACCGCTCGCCGCATCGGGCGGTGGCGCTGCCACGCTCGGCACGGTGGCCACTGGCGCCGGCGTCGGCGGCAGCATGATCTCCATCAATGCTCCGGCCCCCGCGCCGCTGAGCACCAGTCTGGCGGAAGCGCTGGTCAAGGCCTCGCCGGATCTCGCCAAGGAGCTCAACCTCACGGGTCTCGACGCATTGCAGAAGCAGATCCAGGCCGATACGCAAAGCGCCTCGGAGGGTCGCAAGCAGGCACTCGATTCGGTGACCCAGCAGCAACTTCAGGCGATGAAAAGCGCCGAAGGGGTCGTCAAGGCCGTCGCGGATGCGGTGGCCAGCATCTATGGCGGCGGCAAGAAAGATCAGGGCGGTGGCGGTTCCGGTGGCGGTGGCTCCGGCGGCGGGTCGGGCGGGGGTGGCTCCGGTGGGGGCGGCAACGGCGGCGGCGGTTCCGGCGGCGGTGGCTCGGGGGGCGGGGGGTCCGGGGGCGGCGGGCCCGACGCGGGTCACGCCGGGCGGGCCGG
>QGUO01000326.1 GCA_003242495.1 Pseudomonadota bacterium
GCTCTACCCGGTGCTGCCGCTGGTCTTCGTCGCCATGTGCGCCTACCTGCTCTATTCGAGCATCACCTATGCGCAATCGCAGAATGCCGGCTGGGTGGCCATCGGCGTGGTGCTCTCCGGCGTCGTGGCGTGGCTGTTCATGCTCCTCGGAGGCGGCGGTGAGCGGCGCGCCTAGCGCCCACGCTCAGCGCGCGTCCATCGGCGGCATGACCCAGAGGAACAGCCGGTCCACGCCGTAGTCCTCGGTCTTGTCGGGCGGCCAGTCCGGGCCCATGTCGAAGTCGTGTGAGACCACGCGCGCGCCGGGACGCAGCTCCGCGAACAGCTTGGGCTTGAGCTTGCGGTTGACTTCCGGGAGGAGGTACAGCATCACCACCGTGGCTTCGCGGATGTCGGTCTCGAACAGGTCGGCGACCCGGAAAGTCACCATGTCCTGCACCCCGGCGCGCTCGGCATTGGCGCGCGCGTCGCGGATGCGCCGCGGGTCGATGTCCACGCCCACGCCGCGCACGTGACGGTCGCGGGCGGCGGCAATCACGATGCGCCCGTCGCCGCAGCCGAGGTCGTACACCACGTCCCCGGGCCGCACCTCGGCGAGATCCAGCATGCGCTTGACCAGCTCGTGCTGGGTCGGCACGTACCAGACATCGGGCTTGCGCTGCGGCCTGCCATTTTCCTGCGCGAACGCGCTGGAGAACCCCGCGAGCATGACCAGCAATGAAACGGCCGCAGCCGCGAAGCGGACCATGGGCACCCCCTTGTGAGTCGCCAGGCTCCGGCGGCGCAACCCGCTGAAGCGGCCATGTGCTGCCCACGACAGACCACGACATGGCGCGCTCGAGCCCCCGGCAAGGGCATTAATCCGGCCCGGCTCTCGGCTTGTCAACCCGCCGGGGGGCGAAACCGCTCGCAGCGGCCGATCTGGCGCAGGATCCCGGGGGCGATGCACCCTTCCGGCGCGGGCGCGGGGCAGGCACTCGCGGGGGGATACCCGATTCTTGATAGAATCTGCCCGCCGGGGCCTGTAGCACAACGGTTAGTGCAGGGGACTCATAATCCCTTGGTTGCAGGTTCGAATCCTGCCAGGCCCACCACTCGTCACTCGGATGCGAGCATGGCCGCCGCCTATGCGGCGCACCTTCGCCTCTCGACGCAGGCGATGCCTGTCCATACCCTTCGATTGCCGTTCGGACCAGAGAAAACCGACGGATGAAGCTGACCTTTCTCGGTGCGACCGGCACGGTCACCGGCTCGCGCTACCTGCTCGATGTGGCCGGACGGCGCGTGCTGGTCGATTGCGGCCTGTTCCAGGGCTACAAGCAACTGCGGCTCAGGAACTGGGCAGCGCCGCCGTTCGATCCACGTGACATCGATGCCGTGGTGCTCACCCATGCACATCTGGATCACAGCGGCTACCTGCCGCTGCTGGTCAAGCGCGGCTTCCGCGGCCGCATCTATTGCACGCCCGCGACGTTCGAGCTGTGTCGCATCCTGCTGCCCGACAGCGGCTTCCTGCAGGAGGAGCAGGCACGCTTCGCCAACCGGCATGGCATTTCGAAGCACAGACCCGCGTTGCCGCTTTACACCGAGCAGGACGCCGAAGCGAGCCTCGAATTTTTCGAGACCGTACGCTTCAATGACCGCTTCGAACCCGTCCCGGGCGTCGATGTCGTGTTCCGGCGCGCCGGGCACCTCCTGGGCGCGGCCAGCGTGCAACTGCGCACCACGGCGGCATCCATCACCTTCAGCGGTGACCTGGGACGGCCCGACGATCCGCTGCTGCGCCCACCGGCGTCACCGGCACGCACCGATTACCTGGTAGTCGAGTCCACCTATGGCCACCGCACGCATGAGCCGGCCGATCTCGAAGCACAGATCGGCGACTTGATCCGGATCGTGCATGGGCGCGGCGGCACTGTGCTCATTCCGACGTTCGCCGTAGGCCGGGCGCAGCTCGTGATGCTGCTGCTCGCCCGGCTGAAGGCGCGCGGTGCGATTCCGGACGTGCCGATCTACCTGGACAGCCCGATGGCCATCGATGCCACGCAGCTCTATCGGGTGTTCGCCTCCGAGCATCGTCTGTCCGCGGAGGAATGCGCCGCCATGTGCCGGGTCGCGACGCTCACACGCACCGTAGAGCAATCCAAGGCGCTCGATCACCTCGACGGGCCCGCCGTGATTCTTTCGGCGAGCGGCATGGCCACCGGTGGACGCATCCTGCACCACCTGAAGACCTTCGCACCGAATCCGAAGAACCTCATCATGTTCACCGGCTATCAGGCGGGCGGTACCCGCGGCGCGGCGCTGGTGAACGGCGCACGCACGATTCGGCTCCTCGGCCAGGACGTGCCTGTGAATGCGCCCGTGGTGCAGTTGGAGTCCATGTCCGCGCATGCCGATGCGGACGAGCTGGTCGCCTGGATGCGCCGGGTACCCGAGCCGCCGCGACACACCTACATCACGCATGGCGAGCCGGCTGCGAGCGACGCTTTGCGCCAGAAGATCGAGCGCGAGCTCGGCTGGCGCGTCAGCGTGCCGGACTATCGGGATACCGTGGACCTGGTTTGAGCTTCAGGATCCCTGCCGCCCTACGACTCACGCCCGGCGGTCCGACCGCCCAGCCCCTCCGCCCAGCGCGCCAGCACCGCCGCCATCTCGTTCCTGACGTCCTCGTCCTTGCGCCCGCTGCGCACCGGGACATGAAAGGAATGATCGGCGTGCTCGATCTTGTACAAGGTCGCATGGACGCCGAGGCGCTCGACGAGCGGCTCGAGCAGAGGCATCTCGGCGAGCGCATCGCGGGTGCCCTGCAGGAACAGCATGGGCACGTGCACCTCGCGCAGATGCGCAGCGCGTGAAGTGTCCGGGCGCTTGGCCGGATGCAGCGGAAAGCCGAGGAAGGCCAGCCCGCTGATTCCGGGGAGCGCCGCCTGCGCCTGGGCCTGCGAGGTCATGCGTCCACCGAACGACTTGCCGCCGGCGATCAGCGGCAGCCCGGGCGCGAGCCGCGCGGCGGCGCTCACGGCTGCGCGCACCGTGGCATGGCACAGCGCGGGCGGGTCCGGCCGTCGTGAACCGCGCTCCATGTAAGGGAACTGATAGCGCAGGGTGGCGACGCCCTGCGCGGCGAGCGCGTCCGCCATGGCCTGCATGAACGCATGGCGCATGCCGGCCCCGGCGCCATGCGCCAGGATGTAACAGGCGCGCGCGTCGGGCGGGCGCAGCCACAGGGCGCCCACGGGGGGCGCGCCCTCGGGCTCGATCGTCAGTTCCTGCATGAGCTCAGACGACGAATCCCTGCTTCACGATCGGCAGCTTGCGCAGGCGGCGACCCGTGGCCGCATGGATGGCGTTGCACACCGCGGGCGCGACCAGCGCAACCGTCGGCTCGCCCATGCCCCCCGGCGGATCGCTGCTGTCGAGCAGATGCACCTCGATCTGCGGCGCCTCGTTGATGCGCAACTGTCGATAGCTGTCGAAGTTGGTCTCCACCACCTTGCCGGCCCTGATATTGATCTCGTTGAACAATGCCGCGGACAGGCCGAACAGGATGCCACCTTCGGCCTGGGCATGCACGATGTCCGGATTGATCACCTGCCCGCAATCCACGGCACAGACCATGCGATGGATCTTGAGCCGGTTACCCTCGACCGAGACTTCCGCCACCAGCGCAAGATAGCTGTCATAGCCCGACATCACGGCAATGCCCTGGTGGCGCCCGGCGGGCGCCCTGCCCCATTGCGCACGACGCGCCGCGATGTCCAGCACGGCCTGCCAGCGCGGCTGCTTGGCCAGCAGCCCACGGCGGAACTGGTAGGGATCGAGACCGCCCTCGGCAGCGAGCTCGTCCATGAAGCTCTCGACCGCGAAACAGTTGAGCGCATGGCTGACCGAGCGCCAGTAACCCACGTCGATGCCGATCTCATGCTGCACATAGTCGATGTACAGGTTGGGCACGTCGTACGGGAAGTCGCGCGCCGACTCCACCGCGAAGGGATCGATGGTGCCGTCGGCGACCACGGCGGGCGCCCAGCGCGCCGTCACCGAAGGCGCGACCAGTTGCACGCGCACCGCGTTCAGGCGCCCGTCGGCGCCGAACGCGCCGGTGAGCGCATTGCGTGCCGGCGGGCGATACAGGTCGTGGGTCGTATCGTCCTCGCGCGTCCACAGCAGCTTGACCGGCGCACCGGCGGCCTTGGCACATTCCACCGCGGGCGCAATGAAGTCCACGTCCAGGCGTCGCCCGAAGCCGCCGCCGAGAAACGTGGTATGCACGAACACCTGCTCGGGCCGCAATCCCGCCGCCTGGGCAGCCGCCGCCTGCGCGAGCTGCGGAACCTGCGTCGGTGCGTAGACATGACAACTGTCGTCGCGGAACTCCACGGTGCAGTTCTGCGGCTCGAGCGTGGCGTGCGCCAGCATGGGCAGCTCGTAGACGGCCTGCACCCGGCGCCCGCTCGGCCGGCGCGCCGCGTCGGCATTGCCCTGGCTGCGTACCTGCCGACCATTGCCGCGCGCGGCGGCGCGCAGGCCTGCAGCGATGGCGTCGTTGTCGACCCTGGCCGCCGGCCCCGACGCCCAGCGGATCTCGAGCGCATCGCGCGCCTGCTTGGCCTGCCACCAGGAATCGGCGATCACTGCCACACCGCCTGAGGTCTGCACCACGTGGCGCACGCCCGGCATGGCTTGCGCCTTGGCGGCGTCGAAGCTCTGCACCGTGGCGCGCAGCTC
>QGUO01000327.1 GCA_003242495.1 Pseudomonadota bacterium
GGTCCCCGTAGTCGTGAGACAGGGTCAGGGCGAGCGCCGGGGAGACATCCAGGCGCAGGGCGGCAGAGGCGGCGAGACTTTGCGAGTCGCCGTCGTCCATCCAGCCATGGCTGCGCCGGTAGCTCACGTCGGTCCGATAGGAGAGCGTCTCGGCCAGCGGACCGCCGCTGCCCAGGCCGAGGCGCCAGGTATCGTCGGCCCCGACCGAGACGCGCACCTGATGCTCGGCATCGCGCGTGGGCTTCTTCGGAATCACGTTGACGACCCCGCCCAGCGCCCCTTCGCCGTGCAGGACGGACGCCGGCCCGTGCAACACCTCGATGCGATCGATGGACCAGGTATCGAAGGGGAACGTCAGCGTACCCGCCCCGACGTAGAACCGGGTACCGTCGTAGAGCTGCATCACCGAGCCGTGACCGGAGAAGCCCCGGGCGCTGAGGGCCGTGCCGCCGTTACCGGGGCTGCTGGTGTCCGTCAGGCCCGCTGCCCGCGTCACGGCCTCCACCACCGAGAGATCGCCGCGCTCGCGAATGAGATCGCCGGAGAGGATCTCGACGCTCGCAGGCGTCTCGAACACCGTCAGGCCGAGACGGCTGGCGCTGCTGGGCTCGGCCAGCGCAGACGAATCGAGCGCTTCCTCGACGCGTATGGTGGCCATCGTCCTCGCCTCCCCGGAGCGCGCGTCCTGCGCCTGCACGGCGCCAGCCCACAACGCCAGCGCGCCGGCACCGATACAGCGATAGATCGAACCCTGGCCCATTCTGACTGCTCCCCCGGATGCTCTTCTGTGTTGGAATCCCGAACGGAACCCGCGACAATACCGCGAGGGCCACTGCACGGCAATGAATCGATCGGGTTTTGCCGAGCGGCTCAACGTCCATGGCCACGGATGAGCCGCCCTTGGCTCCGTGGTTCCTCGGCCTGCATGCGGGGGATCCCCTATTGGCGGCGCCTGCGCAGATGGGCAAGGCTTGCGTGAGGTCCGACAACTACGAACTGGCCACTTCACATGCGACGCTTCGCCTCCTGGCCGGCCGCGGCCGCCGCCCTGCTGATGCTCGCGGGCTGCACGCCGCAGGAGCCGCCGTCCATTCCCTTCCGGGTCGTGGCGACCTCCAAGGAGGTGATGAATGCCATCACCATCCCCGCCTCCGACGTCATCTGGAGCGTGCCGGGCGAGCCGCCGGCGAGCGATGAGGCGTGGTTGGCCGTGGAGCACGCCGCGCTGGCGCTGGCCGAATCCGGCAACCTGCTGTTGATGGACGGTCGCGCAGTGGATCAGGAAGAATGGGCCCGCAACGCCGTCGCGCTGATCGACGCCGCGCAAGCGGCCCTCGAGGCGGCACGCGCGCGGGACATGGACCGCATGTTCGACGTCGGGGACGAAATCTACACGGTCTGCGAGACCTGCCACCGCAGGTACCTGCCGGGCGCCTCTTCGTAGGCCCGCTGGGCCGGCTCCGGTTCTGCGGGTTCCAGCCTGCCTTCGCAGGACTGCGCCGCGCCGGTCACGGCGCCACGGGCGCCAGGACCATGCTCAGCAGCGCCAGCGCCGCACCGATCAACGCACCGGCGGCGACATCGCTGGGGTAGTGCAGGCCCAGCACGATGCGCGAGGCCGCCACCAAGGTCGCGAACGGCGCCAGCAGCCAGATGAGCTCGGGGAAGCTCGCCACCGCGAGAATGCTTAGACTGACCGCGTGCAGCGTGTGGCCCGACGGAAAGCTGTACCGGTCGAGGGGACGCGTCCCGGGCACGATGCCGACGAGAGAAATGTACGGACGCTCGCGCACCAGCCGGGATTTCAAGTACTTGTACAGCAGCACGCCCACGATGCCCACCGCGGCCATGCGCAACGCGGGAAAAACGGCCGCCTGACCGTAGATGGCCGGCAGCAACAGGATCAGTGCATACCAGAAGACGCCGTCGCCCAGACGGCTCACGGCGGCGAACAGCCCGCGCACGGCGGGCAGCCGGCAACTGCGGTTCATACGCAGGCACCAGACGTACTCGACTGCGTCCACGCGACGAAACCATTCCGCGCCACGTACGCTCGACATAGGGCCCTCCCGTGGGTGTCACCGAAGCGGCTCGGGCCCGTAATGTGTGGCCGGCATGCTGCAACCCCTTGACGACCGGATGAACTTTTTGTGATTTCGGGAGCGGACGCGCCATACTTGAGGCCTTGCCGAACTGCCAGCGGCCGATACGCATGCGCCTGTTGCTGATCGAAGACCACCGCGACATCGCCGAGAACATCGCCGAGTATTTCCAGGCTCGCGGCGACAGCGTGGACTGCGAGATCGACGGCGAATCCGGCCTGCGTCGGGCAATGCAGGACGAGTACGACGCCCTGGTGCTCGATCTCATGCTGCCCGGGCGTCTCGACGGACTGGCTGTCTGCCGCCAGCTGCGCCAGGCCGGACGCACCCGGCTGCCGGTCCTGATGCTCACTGCCAAGGATCTGCTCGCCGACAAGGTGGAGGGGTTCGAGGCGGGCGCCGACGACTACCTGGTCAAGCCGTTTTCCCTGATCGAGCTGGACGCGCGCCTGAAGGCTCTGGTGCGCCGCGCCGGCAACCTCGAGGCTCCCCGCGTCCTCGCCGTCGGCGATCTCAAGTTCGATCTCGACACCCTCGAGGCCGAGCGCGGCGGCGAGCGTCTCAAGCTCAATCCCACGACGCGCCGCATCCTCGTGGTGTTGATGCAGAACACTCATCGTGTGGTCACCCGCGCCGAGCTCGAACGGGAGCTGTGGGGCGAGCGACCGCCGCAAGGCGACTTCCTGCGTGCGCACATGCATGCGCTGCGCTCGGCGATCGACAAAAACTTCCCGGTGAAGCTGCTGCACACCATCCACGGCACGGGCTACCGGCTGTGTGTGGATCCCGGCTAGCAGCGCCGCGCGTGTGGTCTGCGAAACCCGCACCAGTGAGGTTCGCGCAGCGAGTGCGTCCCGCACGCCCGCTCGGCACAGCGCCCAAGCGACAGGATCCACGGCGCCGGCGCCCGTAGGCACGCATCGGAGCCGCGCATTGCTCAGAGCGACGCTCAAGCGAATGCATATCCGGCTGGGCGAGCGCATCGCCCGCCTGCCGCTGCGCACGCGCATCGCCGGGGCGATGCTGGCGCTGGTGGCCATCGCCGGCGGACTGCTCGCGACCTGGGCCCATCTCGCCGACGAGCAGCTGAAGCGCAACATCACCTACGACCTGCTCTCGCAGGAGCTCACGCATTTCGAGCACCGGATGCGACTCGATCGCGGCGCAGAGCCGCTGCGCTCGGCCCGGCTCAGCATTTACCGGTCCGCGGATCTCGCCGAGCTGCCGCGCCACATCGCGATCCTGCCGCCGGGCGAGATGCATCGGGTGCGCTCACAGGGCAAGCTCCTCGATGTCCTGGTGCGTGACGGCGACTTCGGCCGGCTGTACATCACCTACGATGTCACGACGTACGTGCGCCAGGAGCGCATCGCCCTCCTGGTCCTGGTGCTCGGCGTGATCGCCATCGTAGCGGTCGCCGGCTGGACGGCCGTGGCCATCTCGCGCCGCCTGGTCGAGCCGGTGAACGCTCTCGCCGAGCGACTCACCCAGATCGACCCGCGTGAACGCCACGTGCGCATCGCGGCGCAGTTCGCCAGCAACGAGCTCGAGCCGATCGCACGCTCGGTGGACGCGTTCATGGAGCGCCTCGACGGGTTCGTCGAGCGTGAGCAATCCTTTACCGCCACGGCGAGCCACGAGCTGCGCACGCCGCTCGCGGTCATCCAGGGCGCCGTGGAACTGCTCGAAGAGCAGGCGCGCGCCGTGCCCGGCGCCGCGCGCCCGCTGGCGCGCATCCAGCGCGCCGTGCGCGAGATGGCCGAGTTCTCCGACGCGCTGCTGACACTCTCGCGCGAAGAACATGCCGGCAGCAGTGCCGAGGAATGCGACGTCGTCGCCATGCTCATGCGTGTCGTGGAAGACCAGAAGGTGGTCGGGCCGGGCAAGCACATTGCACTCGAGCTGCCCGAGGACGCGGAGCTGCGCGTGCGCGCACCGGACAGCATGGTGGCCATGGTCATCGGCAACATCGTGCGCAACGCGCTCCAGCATGGCACGGGCAACCTGATCGCCTGCCGCCTGCAGGGGCGGCAGCTGACCGTCACGAACAGCGGCGCCGTGCACGCGGAGGCCGGCAAGCTGTTCCAGCGCCGCTTCTCGACCCGGCCGGGTGGCCACGGGATGGGCTTGTACCTGGTGCGGCGAATCTGCGAGCGATACGGCTGGACGGTGCGCCTGGACAGCACGGCAGGCCAGACGGCCGCCACCGTCGAGTTCTAGGCCGAATCATCCGGGTGCGGGATCATCCAGGGCGGGATCGCCCAGGTCGGGATGCCCTGCACGCTCGGGACGCTGCCCGCTCGGCGACGAAACCCGCGGGCCAGCGCGTGCGACAGTGGGCTCGAGGCCGCCTAGCTCGGGCATTCGCCGTCGAGGCGCGCATCGACGCGCTCGGCGGCCTGGGGCACGGCCACGAAGCCGGACGCCTGGCGCAACGTGCGCAGCAGAGCGAACGGGGTCGGCTCGGCGAGCGCCGCGCGCGCGGCCAGCCCGCCCAGCTGGGCCCGTCGGCGGGGGTCCCGCCCAGGCACCCCCCCCTCGGCAGGCCGTCCGCCGGGGGCGGCCGCCCGGGGGCAGGCCCGGGGCGGCCCGACGGCCG
>QGUO01000328.1 GCA_003242495.1 Pseudomonadota bacterium
GTTCAGGCGGAATGGAACGAACTCGAGCAGTTCGAGGGAGGCGGACTGGCTGTCGGTCATCGGCTGAGGTCGGGCAGTGACGCACATTGACAGTTGCACATGCAACTATTTAGGATCTTATCCGGGTTCGCACCCGCGCTCAATGCGCCAGCGGCACCCGCACGCCGGGAGGAAGGCCTCGATGAACCTGCAGTATCAGACGGGGTTCGGTAACGAATTCGCGACCGAAGCGCTGCCGGGCGCGCTCCCGGTCGGTCGCAACTCGCCGCAGCGCTGCGCGTACGGGCTGTACGCCGAGCAGTTCTCCGGCACCGCCTTCACTGCACCGCGTCATGCCAATCGGCGTTCATGGCTGTACCGGATCCGGCCCGCGGCGGTGCATGGGCGCTTCGCGCCTGTCGACGGCGGACTCATCACCAGCCGTTTCGAGGAAGTGCCGACGATGCCCGATCGGCTGCGTTGGGATCCCCTGCCCATCCCCGAGCCATCCACACGGTCTGTGGATTTCCTGGAAGGACTGCTCACCATCGGCGGCAACGGTGCGCCGGCGCTGCAGACCGGCTGCGCGATCCACTGGTACGTGGCCAACCGTTCGATGCAGGATCGCTTTTTCTATGACGCGGACGGCGAGTTGCTCATCGTGCCGCAAATCGGCGAGCTGCGACTTGCCACCGAGCTGGGCATCCTCGAAGTCGCTCCGGCGGAGATCGCAGTGATTCCGCGCGGCTTGCGCTTCCGGGTGGAGCTGATGAACGGGCCGGCGCGCGGCTATGTCTGCGAGAACTTCGGCGCGATGCTGCGCCTGCCGGACCTGGGACCCATCGGGGCGAACGGCCTTGCCAACCCGCGCGACTTTCAGGCGCCGGTGGCCTGGTACGAGGACCGCGAAGGTGACTTCGAGCTGTGTGCGAAATTCCTCGGCAGGCTCTGGTCGGCGCACATCGATCACTCGCCGCTCGACGTCGTGGCCTGGCACGGCAACAACGCGCCCTATAAGTACGATTTGCGGCGCTTCAACACGATGGGCTCCATCAGCTACGACCACCCCGACCCGTCGATTTTCCTGGTGCTGCAAGCGCCCAGCGCCACGCCCGGTGTCGGCGATGTCGATTTCGTGCTTTTCCCGCCGCGCTGGCTGGCGATGCAGGACACGTTCCGTCCACCCTGGTTCCACCGCAATGTGGCCAGCGAGTTCATGGGACTGATCGAGGGGGTGTACGATGCGAAGGCGGCAGGCTTCGCGCCGGGTGGCGCCTCGCTGCACAATTGCATGAGCGGCCACGGGCCCGATGCGGCCACTTTCGAACGCGCCATCGATGCCGACACCAGCCGCCCGGAACACATCGCGAACACCCTGGCCTTCATGTTCGAGACGCGCACGGCGATTCGTCCCACCCGCGCGGCGCTCGAGCTGCCGCAGCTGCAGGCCGATTACGCCGAGTGTTGGCAAGGGTTGCGCAAGCGCTTCGATCCGACGCGCCGGGAGGCCTGAGAGGCGCATGTACGCCCTGGACGACACGCACGACCCGGCGCTCGAAAGCTGGGTGGAATCGGCCAACCGCCCTTGCAACGACTTTCCGATCCAGAACCTGCCGTTTGCGGTGTTCCGGCGCGCCGGCAGCGCCGAAGCCCCGCGCGGTGCGGTAGCGATCGGCGAGCAGATGCTTGACTTGCGGGTGGTGCACGAGCTGCGAGTGCTGCGGGGCAGCGCCGCCGATGCACTCGAAGCCTGCACGGGCAGCACCCTCAACGCGTTCATGGCCATGGGGGCAGGGGCGTGGTCCGCGCTGCGCAAGGCGCTCTCCGCGTGCCTGCGGCGTGGATCGCCCGCAGCGTCCGCATTGCGCGCGGCGCTGCTCGACCAAGCCGATGCCGAGTTCGTCTTGCCGGCTTACATCGGCGATTACACGGATTTCTATACGTCGATCCACCATGCCACCGCCGTCGGGCGGCTTTTCCGGCCGGACAATCCGCTGCTACCCAACTACAAGTGGGTGCCGGTCGCCTACCATGGACGAGCGTCGTCGATTCGGGTGTCGGAGCATTCGTTTGCGCGTCCCATGGGCCAGATTCTCCCGGCCGGCGGCGTCGAGCCGGTGGTCGGTCCGAGCGCGCGGCTGGACTATGAGCTCGAGGTGGGCATCTTCATCGGTGCAGGCAATGCGCTCGGCACGCGTGTGCCCATCGAGCGCGCCGAGGAACACGTGTTCGGCCTGTGTCTGCTCAACGACTGGTCGGCCCGTGACATCCAGGCTTGGGAATACCAGCCTCTGGGACCCTTCCTCGCCAAGAACTTCGCGACGACGATTTCTCCATGGATCGTCACCCTGGAGGCCTTGGCACCATTTCGCGTGCCCTGGAGCCGCCCGGCCGGAGATCCGCAGCCGCTGCCTTATCTCGATGCTCCCCAGGTCCGCGCGCGGGGGGGCATCGATGTGCAGCTGGAGGTGGCGTTGCAAACGCAGGCCATGCGCGCGCGCCACGATCCGCCGCACACCATTGCGCGCTCGAGCTTCCGTCACGCGTACTGGACGGTCGCCCACATGGTCACGCACCACGCAATGAACGGCTGCAATCTCGAGCCCGGCGACCTGTTGGGCAGCGGCACTCAGTCGGGGCCGGCTCCCGAGGAGGCCGGTTCGCTGCTCGAGCTGACGGCCGGCGGCAGGCAGCCGCTCGTCCTTCCCGATGGCGACCGCCGTACTTTCCTGCTGGACGGCGATCGCGTCGTCCTGCGCGGTTGGTGTGAACGGGACGGGGCGGTGCGCATCGGCTTCGGCAAGGCCGCCGCCACCGTTCTGCCGGCCGCGAGATGACCTACCGCCACGGCGACTGGCGCCTGTGGCCCGATCGCCGGCGGATGGCCGCATGGCGCTGCTCGCCGACACCGTAGAGACCTGGCGTCGAGTGAGCGCCACGCGCAGCCGCCTCGCCAAGGTACGCGCGCTCACGGAGTGGCTGGTGCGACTCGCTCCGCCGGAGATCGAAATCGGCGTCACCTGGCTCGCCGGCGAAACCCGGCAGGGCCGCATCGGCATCGGTCATTCAGCGCTGCAGGTCGCACGGCAGGCGTCCGCCACGACGGTGCCTGTGTTGACGCTCACGCAGGTCGACGCGCAGCTGGCGTCGATCGCCGCGCAGCGCGGCGCCGGCTCGACTGCGCGGCGCACGCAGGCATTGCGCGACCTGTTCGCTGCGGCGACGCCTGCGGAGCAGGCGTTCCTCGCGCGACTGCTGCTTGGTGAGCTGCGCCAGGGGGCGCTCGCAGCGCTCATGCTGGAAGCCGTAGCGGCGGCCGCGCGCATTCCGTTCGAGGAGGTACGCCGCGCGTCGATGTACGCGCCCGGCATCGGCCGGCTGGCCCACATTGCCCTGCAGGAGGGCAGCGCGGGCCTCGCGGCGTTCCAGCTCGAGGTACTGTCGCCGATCGCGCCCATGCTGGCGCAAACGGCAGGGGATGCGGCGCGCGCGCTCGAGCAGCTTGGGGGCGAGGCTGCATTCGAATGGAAGCTCGACGGTGCACGGGTGCAAGTGCACAAGGCCGGCGAGGTGGTGCGCGTGTACACCCGAGGCCTGAACGACGTCACGACCGCTGTACCGGAAGTCGTGGAGACGGTGGCGGCGTTCGCGGCGCGCGAGCTGGTGCTCGATGGCGAGACCATCGTCCTGGATGCCTGCGGGAGGCCACGTCCTTTCCAGGTCACCATGCGGCGCTTCGGGCGCAGACTGGATGTCGAGGCGCTGCGCGTGGAATTGCCGCTCTCGGTGTACTTCTTCGATTGCCTGCGGCTCGGTCCGGTCAGTCTCGTCGACCGGCCGGCGCGTGAGCGTTTCACGGCACTGGAGCGTGCCGTTCCCGCACGCTGCATCGTGCCGCGCCGTGTGATTCGTGATGCCGGGGAGGGCGAAGCATTCATGGCGGACGCCCTGGCTCACGGTCATGAAGGCGTCATGGTCAAGTCGCTCGATGTGCCGTACGAGGCCGGCAATCGGGGGGCGGGCTGGCTCAAGGTGAAACGCGCTCACACCCTCGATCTGGTGGTGCTGGCGGCGGAATGGGGCAGCGGGCGGCGCACGGGGTGGCTGTCCAATCTGCATCTGGGTGCGCGCGATCCCGACAGCGGCGGCTACGTGATGCTCGGCAAGACCTTCAAGGGTCTCACCGATGCAATGCTCGAATGGCAGACCGCAGAGCTGCTCGCACGCGAGACGCGGCGTGAGCGTCATGTCGTTCACGTGCGTCCCGAGCTGGTCGTGGAAGTCGCCTTCAATGATATCCAGGCAAGCCCGCGCTACCCGGGCGGTCTCGCCTTGCGGTTCGCCCGGGTCAAGGCCTATCGCAGTGACAAGCGCCCCGAGGAGGCGGATACCCTCGCTGCGGTACGCGCGCTCTACTGCGCCCAGAGCGGCCAGGAAACCGCGCTGTAGCGTGCCATGGTTTCATCCCATGCGGGGGACGGTGCCGCTGCGCCACATGAAGCATGACATCGAGGATCTGGTTGCCGATGTTGCGGGAGTGAAGGAGGTCCACGACGACTTGCAGAGACGCGACGAGGCGATCGCTGCGCGCATGAGCGGCTTGTGACCGGGCGACCGGCGCCGTTCACCCCGGGGAATGCGTTGGACCGCCGGGGGGGCGGGGCGGGGGCGGGCGGGGGTTGGAGTCGGGCAACAGGCTGTTCACAAAACCTGAGG
>QGUO01000329.1 GCA_003242495.1 Pseudomonadota bacterium
CCGCCTGGGATGCCCATCCGCGCGGCGCGGCCTGCGAGCGGCGCTGGCAGGAGACCTTCACAGAGTACACGCGCCGCCATCCCGCCGAAGGGCGCGAGCTCGCACGCCGTTTGGAGGGCAGGCTGCCGGAAGATTTCAGCGAGCGCACGCGCCGGCTGCTGGAGGAGGCCGCCGCCAAGGGTGCGGACATGGCGACTCGCAAGGCCTCGCAGCGGGCCATCGAGGCCCTTGCCCCACACCTGCCCGAGCTGGTGGGCGGATCGGCGGACCTCACCGGCTCCAATCTCACGATGTGGTCCGGCTCACGGCCGGTGACCGCCGAGGCCGGGGGCAACTACATTCATTACGGCGTGCGCGAGTTCGGCATGGCCGCCATCATGAACGGGCTCGCCCTGCACGGCGGGTTCATTCCCTACGGCGGCACCTTCCTGACCTTCTCGGACTATTGCCGCAATGCGCTGCGCATGGCGGCACTGATGGGCGTGCGCTCGATCTTCGTGTTCTCACACGATTCCATCGGACTGGGCGAGGATGGCCCGACCCATCAACCCATCGAGCATCTCGCGAGTCTGCGTCTGATCCCGAACATGGACGTCTGGCGGCCGTGCGACGGCGTCGAGACGCTGGCGGCATGGTCGGCGGCCATCGAGCGCACCGCCGGACCCACGAGCCTGGTCCTGAGCCGTCAAAGCCTGCCGTTCCAGGCACGCAGCCCCGAGCAGTTGCGCGATATCGAGCGCGGCGGCTACATCCTGGTCGAGCCCGAGGATGCGCCCCAGGCCGTGCTGATTGCCACGGGCTCGGAGGTGGCGCTCGCCGTCGAGGCGCAACGCACGCTGGCCGCGTCCAGAATCGCCGTGCGCGTGGTGTCGATGCCCTCCACCACCGTGTTCGATCGGCAGAAGCCCGCCTGGCGGGAACACGTGCTGCCGCCGCATCTGCCCTGCGTGGCGGTCGAAGCAGGCGTACCGGATTTCTGGCGCAAGTACGTGGGCCGCAGCGGCGCGGTGCTCGGCATCGACCGCTTCGGCGAATCGGCCCCGGCCAAGGAGTTGTTCCGCCACTTCCGGTTCGTGCCGGAGCATCTGGCGGAGTTGGTGCGCACGACATTACGGCGTGCGGCGTCGCGCTAGTTTGGCTTCAGGACGCCGGGCGATCCCGGGAGACGAGCCGCACCCCTCACAGCTGCACGGGGCACGGATGCACCCGGCCGCCACACAGCCCCAGGTCAATCCCCCCGGCGGCAAAGATGGGCGCCTTACCAGGGTGGCCCCTTGAGCTCGACCACATTGCCCTCGGGATCGGTGACGTAGATCGAGGGGCCCTCACCCTCCGCGCCATAACGCGACTCGACCTCGCCGGGCTCGCAGCCCTTGGCCCGCAGCTCGGCGAGGATATGCTCGGCATCGAACGGCTCGACCCGAAGGCACAGGTGATCGAGATTGCGGCCCTCGCGCCCGGGCGCTGCGCCGCCGAGCCGGCCGAGTCGACCGTCGACGGGGACGAGATCGATGAGCGACCGGCCGGCTCGCACCTGCCAGAGGCCGGGCTCTTCCTGGACCTTCTCGAGCGTGCAGCCGAGCACGCCGATGTAGAAATCCAGCATCGCCCGCACGTCGGTCACGCGCAGCACGATGTGGTCGATATGCTTAACCTGGAACATCGCGGCGCTCCGTCACGCCCCCTCGTGCCAGTCTACAACGCCCGATGCCCGGCATGGCGCTGACTGGCCGGGCAAGCCCTCATGCGTCGGCACTGCCGAACAGGTCGAGCGGACGCGGCGGGACGTCGATCGGCTGGATGAGATCGGGACCGTTGTTCTTCGTGGAGTTCACGCGCGTCGATACCGGCCAGGCCACCATCGCGTCACTGGGATAGGCGCGCAGGATGGCCTTGGCCTGTTCGGGCGTGCCGCGCAACCAGGTGTCCACGTCCTGATGCGCGAGAATGGCCGGCATACGCCGCTTGGCGTTGTGGATGCGTGCCAGGAGGTCATTGGCAGGCATGGTGATCACCGCGCACGACTCGATCACCTCGCCGCTGGGGGTGATGGAGCGGTCCCACAGTCCCGCGAGCGGAAAGGTCGCGCCGTCCTCCGTCGGACGAATGAAGTAGGGCTGCTTTGAGCCGTCCAGATTGACGTGCCATTCGTAAAAGCCCACGCACGGCATCACGCAGCGTTGGCTGCGGCGCCAGGGTCCGCGCCAGGTGGGCGCGGTTTCCAGCGATTCGATGGTTGCATTGATGGTGGAGTAGGCAGTGGGCTGGCCGTGCGCCGAGAACGGGATCAGGCCCCAGCGCATGCCGGTCACTTCGCGGCTTCCGGCAATCTCACGCACCACACGCAGCACCGGGACTTCGTCGGTCGGCGCCACGTTGTAGCTCTGTCGAAATACCTGCTCGACCGACTGACGCGGCCCAATACCATACTCGCGCTCGAGGGCGGCTTGCTCTGGAGTGACGTACCGGCCGCACATCGTCTGCTACTTCGCACCCGTGAGTGATAGAAAGCGCCAGCCTGCACCAAGGAACCGGGCATGGCAATCGCGGTTTCTCGGTAGCTGCCAGCCGGCGCTTTCTCTCGCCGTGGATACGACTGGGCTAGGGCTGGGCCCGTGCCGCCGGAATTCCACCATTCTGCCCGCTGCGCGCGTCGAGGAACGGCAGCACCGTATGCACCAGTTGCGGCGTCAGAAATATATCGTAGTGGGTGCGATCGGGCAGAATGGCGAGTCGATTCTGCGATATGTGCTGGCGCATCCAGCCGGCGTCCCTGAGCCCGCCGCCGAGCAGCTTGTAGAACTCGACGATGTGCTCGGGGCGATACATGTCGGCGTCGCCATAAACCAGCATCACCGGCATGCGCAGCGTCTTTACGTCTTCCGACCAGTCGTAGGGCTTGCGCATGTATTCGCCCATGGCGTCGAGCAGCTTGGGAAAATCTTCCGGCCGCGGTGCGACAGCGGCGTAGGATTGGTACATGGGCGTATCCTTCATGTGATCCGCCATTGCCGCACCGATCTGCGCCTGCTGGGACAGTATTTCGGGGTGGAACCCGTCCTGAGCGAAGCTGCCCGAGACCAGCACCAGCCGACGCACCTGCGCCGGGTGCTGCACTGCGAGCCGCAACGCGGCCCCCGCACCGAACGAGTAACCGACGACATCGACCTGCTCGTGGCCAAGCGCCTGCAGAACGACTGCCAGATCATCGCCGATGTCGACGAGATCGATCTTGCGCTCGCCGAGCGCCGTACGGCCGTGCCCGTGGAGGTCGACGCCGATCACCTGGCGATCGGCGGCCAGGAGAGCAAGCACCGGGCCAAACATGCCGACGTTCCCCAGTCCGCCATGCAACAGCAGCAGCGGCTGGCCGCGGCCGTGAATCTCGTAGTAGTAATCGAGGCCATTGACCTCGACGTAACCCTGCTCGAGCGGCGCAGACTCCGCGGCACCGGCCAGCGCCGCGCTTCCGGTCGGCGTCGCCGACTCGGCCTGGGCCGACACGGCGGCAGCGACGCTGAGCGCGGCGAGAATTGCAATGAATGTGGGGGGTGACATTCGAGCCTCCTTAGTGATGCCCCGAGATGGACGGCCCCAAGGACGCACGAATGACGTCGATCCCGACATCGACACGAGGCGTCGTGACGGCGACGCCAGAAGAATCGCCGGCGAGATGGTAGCGAACTAGCGCCGCGCGCCGTCTCGCCCGGGCCCGGGCGCCGCTCGGTCGCCCGAGGTCCCGGAGGCGCGCCCTGCGGGCTGCGCGGGAAAACACTCGGCGCGCGCGGCGAGCGCGGTATCGGGAAAGTCCGAGAACACGCCGTCGATACCCAATGCGAAGAACTGGCGATATTCGCGCAGCGGATCGCCCTGGTATTCGGGTGCGAGCGTCGTCGGCTCGTCGCGGAAGGTGTAGGCGTGCACCTCGAGTCCCACCGCGTGCGCCTGCTCGATCAGCGTCGTGCCCAGCAGACTGCGCGATGACGGCACCGCGCGCAGGATCTGCCGTTTCCAGGGGCCGATCGCAGCGGCGTAGCGCGCGACATCCGCCAGCGAACGCGGCGCGTCGCCGCCACGCGGGTCGCCGTATTGCGGAATGTTCACCGCGACCACGCGTGTGCCGTCCGCGTCGTATTCGAGCGCGCCGTCACCGAGCAATTGCACCAGGGGCAGATCGGTCCGGGTGCGCAGATACTGCAGGTTCGCGCTTTCGAAGGACTGGATGAACACCGGCACGGCCGGTCCGGGCTGCGCGCTTTGCGCCCCCGTGCGATCCAGACCGCGGCTGCGCAACGCCTCGAGCAGTCGCTCCTCGAGGGGCAGTCCCAAGGCCCGATGCCACGCGGGGTGCTTGGTCTCCGGGTATACCCCGACCGGGCGCCCATGACGCTCGCTCAGCTCGCGCGCGAGATCGAGCACCTCCTCGAATGTCGGGATCGGGTATTTGCCATCGTGCTCACGCGAGCGCGCGGGATTCGGCTGCACGGCGCGCAGCTGCTTCAACTCGGCGAGCGTGAAGTCGCTGGCGAAGAATCCTGTGAAGGACCGGCCATCCATGACCCGGGTGGTGCGACGCTGTGCGAACTCGGGATGACTCGCGACATCGGTGGTCTCATCGAGCAGGGGCTCGTGACGCGCCACCAGATGGCCGTCGCGCGTCGCGACGA
>QGUO01000330.1 GCA_003242495.1 Pseudomonadota bacterium
CTCGCCCCCCCGGCCGACGCCCGTATTGGCCGGTCAGGCGCCGGGAACCGCCCCTCCGCATGGCCCAGGCCGCGCAGCGGCCCCCCCCCGGCGAACTGCAGCACCTGCGCCTCCACCGCAGTCCCCGCCTCTGCGCGCAGCCACTCGATGGCCTCGTGCTCGGACGGCCGGCGCACGGCCAGCTTCTGGCAGCGGCTGCGCACCGTGGCCGGCAGGGCCGAGGGACGCGGCGTCACGAGCACGAGCAGGCTCGCCGCCCCGGGCTCCTCGAGCGTCTTCAGCACGCTGTTGGCCGCGGCCACGGTCATCTGATGCGCCGGGTCGAGGATCACCACGCGCCAACCTCCCTGGCGATAGCTGGTGCGGGCCAGCACGTCCGCCGCGGCACGTACCTGCTCGATGGAAATCTGTTGCTTGTCCTCTTCCGGCGTCACGAGGTGGAAGTCCGGGTGAGACCCGGCTTCCAGCAGCCCGCAGCTCGCGCATTGGCCGCACACATCGAGCGGCCCGCCCGCGGAGGACTCGCACAACACCGCGCCGGCGATCCATCGCGCCAGCTCGCGCTTGCCGATGCCCTCCGGACCATGCAACAGCAGCGCGTGCGGCATGCGCGCGCCGGCCCAGGCATTACGCACCAGGGCCAGCGCCGAGGCATGCCAGGGCAGCACGCGCGGCAAGCCGGGCCGTTCGGGCGCTGACACTTTTTTCTTGCGGGTCTCAGCCATGATGGTTCGCTGCTCTCAGCACGGGTGCCACGGCCGCCCGGATGGCGGCCGCCACCGCCTCGCGCTCGCCGGTGGCGTCGATGACGGCGAAGCGCGCCGGCTCACGCTGCGCGCGCGCCAGGTAGGCGGCACGCACCCGCTCGAAGAACGCCCGCTGCTCCTGCTCGAAACGGTCGCTGTGTCCGCTTTGCGCATTGCGTTGCCGCGCCCGCGCCGCCCCGAGCTCCACCGGGGCGTCGAGCAGCAACGTCAGATCAGGACGCAGCGTGCCTTGCACCAGCGTTTCCAGCGTCGCGATCTGTTCCAGGTCGATGCCGCGTCCGGCGCCCTGGTAGGCATACGTCGCATCGGTGAACCGGTCGCAGATCACCCACGCGCCGCGCTCGAGCGCCGGAACGATGAGGTTCTGCAAATGCGTGGCCCGCGCCGCGAACATGAGCAACAGCTCGCAGGTCGCCGGCATGGGCTCCGGGTCGACGGCCAGCAGCAGTTCGCGAATCCGCTCGGCGCGCGGCGTCCCCCCGGGCTCGCGGGTCACCACGACCTCGAGGCCCTTCCCGGCCAGCCAATCGCGCAGCGCGCCGATCTGCGTGGACTTGCCCACGCCCTCGCCGCCCTCGATGGTGATGAAACGACCGCGTGTCATGGAGATGCCTGTTGACGCGCCTGTTCCAGCTGCCGGTTCCGCTCGCGCAGCTTGCGCAGATATCGTTGCACGGCCGCATTGTGCTCGGCGAGCGTCTTGGAGAAAAAGTGGCTGCCGTCGGGATCGCCGGTCGCCACGAAGAACAGCGCGCCGGTCATCTCCGGCTGCACCGCGGCCTGCAACGACTCGCGTCCCGGCAGCGCGATCGGCGTCGGCGGCAAGCCGGCGCGCGTGTACGTGTTGTAGGGCGTGTCGCGTCGCAGGTCGGCACGGCGGATGTTGCCATCATAGCGATCCTGCATGCCGTAGATGACCGTCGGGTCGGTCTGCAGGCGCATCCCCAGGCGCAGCCGCTCGACGAACACGCCGGCGATGGTGCGCCGCTCGTGCTCGAGCGCCGTCTCCTTCTCGATGATGGAGGCAAGAATCAAGGCTTCGTAGGGACTCGACAATGGCAGATCCGCCGCCCGCGACTGCCAGGCGGCGTCGAGCTCCGCCGTCATGCGCTCATGCGCCATGCGCAGCAGCGCCAGGTCCGGCGTGCCGCGCGCGAAATGGTAGGTATCGGGGAAGAACTGCCCCTCGGGATGCAGCTCGGGGCGGCCGAGCGCCGCCATGATCTCCGCGCCGCTGCGCTCGGCGTAATCATTGCGCACGGCGGCGTGCGCGGCGAGCGCCTTGCGCACGTCGGCGAAGGTCGAGCCCTCGACGAACGTGATGCTGTGCAGGATCACGCGGCCGGAATTGAACAGCTCGAGGACGCCCTTGGGCGAGACGCCCGGCGTCAAGGCGTATTCGCCGGCGCGCAGCTTGCCGGCCTGTCCGCTGAGCCGTGCCCAGGCGATCCACACATCGGGATACTCGAGCAGGCCCAGCGTGTGCAGATCCTGCGCGACGGCGCGCAGTGAGGCGCCGCGATCGATCTCGAACACCGTGCGCGCATCCAGCCCGGCGAGCGGCGCCTCGAGCCAGCGATGCGCCCACCAGAGCGCAGCGGCTCCCAGACCTGCGCCGATCAGTGCCAGCAGCAGGAGACTGCGCAATACCCGTCGCATCACGCGTCCAGGGCCGCAGCGATCCGCCCGGCGAAGGGACCGGGCGCCGGCCACCTGAGTTGCTCGAGCGCCGCCACGGGACGAATGCCGCGCACGGCATTGGTGAGAAACACTTCGCTGGCCGCGTCGACATCGTCCGGCCACAGCGGCTCTTCGCTCACGGCGAGCCCCAGCGCCTCGGCGGCGCGCAGCACCCGCGCGCGCATCACGCCGCGAATGCCGCAGAAGCGCAGATCCGGCGTAACCAGCACGCCCTGGCGCACGATGAACACATTGGCCGCGGTGGCGCTCACCAGCTCGCCTTCGGTGTCGAGCATCAGGCCCTCGGCGATCTGCGACTCGTGCCATTCCGCTTGCGCCAGTACCTGCTCGAGCCGATTGAGCGTCTTCAGCCCGGCGAGCGCCGGGTTACGCGCCAGGCGCGTCGTGCACCAACGCAGCACGATGCCCTCGGCGGCGTCCGGCACCGGAAGCGGATGCAGCGCCACGATACGCGTCGGCGCCAGATCCGCCGCCGGCCGGTAGCCGCGCCCGCCTGCCCCGCGCGTGACCACGATCTTCAGCACGCCGTCGCGCGCCGCGCCGATCACCCGCGCGATCTCCCCACGCAGGACGTCGGCATCGGGCATGGGAATGCCGAGTCGCGCACAGCCGCCGCGCAGGCGTTCCAGGTGATCCTCGAGCAATGGCACCTGCCCGTCGCGCACCCGCGCCGTCTCGAACAGGCCGTCGCCGTAATTCAAGCCACGATCGTCGAGTGCGATCGCGTGCGCCGCATCGGGCGCCGCGCCGTTGACGAGCGCGGCCGCGCTCATGACGAAGAGGGCTCCTCGCCCAGCGCGCGCAACAGCCCGAACGCCTTCTGGCGTGCCTCCTGCAGCTCGCGCTCCGGCACCGAATCGGCCACGATGCCGGCGCCGGCGCGCAGCGTGAGCGTGCTGCCGCGTACCTCGAAGGTGCGAATGAGGATGTTCATGTCCATCGACCCGTCCCGATTGAGGTAGCCGAGCGACCCGGTGTAGGCGCCGCGCGCCGTGCCTTCCTGCTCGGCAATGATCTCCATGCAGCGCACTTTCGGACAGCCGGTAATCGTCCCGCCGGGAAACACCGCGGCGAGCGCCTCGCCGGGCGTGACCTGGGGCCGCAACCTGCCGCGGATATTAGACACGATATGGTGGACGTGGGCGTAGGACTCGATGGTCATGAACTCGTCGACCACCACGGTCCCGGCCTCGCACACCCGACCGAGATCGTTGCGCTCCAGGTCGATGAGCATGACGTGCTCGGCGCGCTCCTTCGGATGACCGTGCAGCTCGCGCGCCAGGTCATTGTCTGACTGCGCATCCTTGCCACGCGGGCGGGTGCCGGCGATGGGGCGCGTAGCGATCCAGCCGTCACGCACCTCGATGAGCCGCTCCGGGGAGGAGCTGACGATGGCGAGGTCGTCGAGCACGGCCAGCCCGGAGAACGGCCCGGGATTGGTCTGCCGCAGGCGCGCGTACACATGCTGCGGCAGCACGCCCGGCGCGAGCTCGGCGCGCCAGCCGCGCGACAGATTGGTCTGGTAGATGTCGCCCGCCGCGATGTATTCCAGGCCGCGCTGCACGGCCCGCAGGTATTGCTCGGGCGGATCCTCCTCGATGGTGAGGGCCAGGCGCTCGGGCGGCGCGGCAGGCGGCGCGCCGGTCGCCTCGAGGTCGCGCGCCATGTCTTCGAGCAACGCCTCGGCACCCGGCTCCGCGATCAGCCAGCCGCGCCCGCTGCCGTGCTCATAGATCAGCGCGGCGGGCACGCGCACCGCTTGCGCGATCGGACCCGGGCCCCAGTTCCAGCGCCCGGGCCGCACCAGGCGCGGCTCGATCTCCCCGGCCAGCTCGTAGCCCAGATAGAGCAGCCAGCCGCCGGTGAACGGCAGGGACCTGTCCGCGTCGCCGGCCGCGCTCGGCGCATGCTCGCGCCGCCACCAGGCATCCAGCGCCTCGAGGAACCGCCCCGCCGACGCTGCACCGCGCTCGTCGGTGAGTCGCCCCGGGCCATGCAAGGTCAATCGCGCCCCGGGAAAGGCGAACAGGATGTCGAAGCGCCCGAGCGGCTCACCCGCCGCCGCGCTCTCGAGCAGCGCCGGATAACGGCGCGGGTTTGCCGCGTGCAGCGCGAGCAGCTGCTGCGGCGTGATGTCGACGGATCGACGTAGCGTCATGTCAGGGAAAGCGGCGCCCGGG
>QGUO01000331.1 GCA_003242495.1 Pseudomonadota bacterium
TTGCGATCCAGCGTTCGGACAACTCCTCGCGCACGGCGATCGACAGCGCGTCGAAAAAATCGCGCCGTGTCGCCTCGTCGACCGTCTTGCCCAGCGCGCGCTCCAGCCGGTCGACGATGGCGTCGCGAACCGCGCCGCGCCGCAAGGCGATGGACGGGCGGACGGCCGACGTAGGCGAGAAGGAGCTCACTGCACCTCGAGCACGCGCTCCGCGACGATGCGCCAGGACCCGGCCTCGCGCACCAGAACCAATTCCTTGCGCAGCGCGTTCGTGCCGAAGCGTTGCACGAACGTGGCAATGCGCCGGTCTTCTCCATCCGACAGCACCCGCAGGTCGGCGATCACCGGATCGGGTGCCGGCCCAGTCCCGACCTGCTCACGGCGTTGTTCGAGCCACTCGGCGCTGCCGGTCGCGTCGGTGGGCGCCTCGAAGGATTGCGAGTACAGCGCGAGCACCGCGTCGACTTCGCGCTCGGCCCAGGCCTGCGCCCAGCCGACCACCACTTCCTCCGGGGTACGGGCGAAGGTATCCGCGGAGCGGAAGTACGAGGGCGGATCGGTCAGGCAGCCGTCCCGCCGCGCGGTGCGCGTGGGGGCGGGCGCGCTGCCGCCGGAGGCTTGAGGAATCGTCAGGGCGCCCGCGCGATTGGGCGCAGAGAGACCTTCCGGCACACGCAGGGGCGGGTGCTCGCGCGCCTGCAGGTAAGGCTCTCCCGGATCGATGCAGGGCTTGCTGGCGCCGCAGGCGGCCAAAAACAGCGTACAGCCGAGCGCTGCTGCGGGCCGACCGAAGGCGAATACCTGCTCAAGAACTCTCATCTGGAACTGACTCTCGCCAAGTGAACGCGCGGGGGGCGGGGGTGCGATACGGGTTTGCCTCGAACGCCCCGGGGGGCGGTTGTGCCGCCCGACCCGCGACGCTTCGACTCGCGACCCGGAGCACTGGTTCCATCCGTTCGCTCGGCCAATGCATGCCGGACCCTAACCTACCGTCGCCCACGCACGATGTCCAGCCGCACCCACGATGTCCAGCTGCACTGGCTCGGTCTGCAATCGACCCGAGCGGCCGCCGGCACCCTCTGCGCGATGCTCAGCCACTCCCTCAATACATGTGCAGACCGCCATTGATGGAGAAGTCCGCGCCGGTCACGAAGCCGGACTCGTCCGACGCCAACCAGCCCACCAGCGAGGCAATCTCCTCGGGCTCGCCGAGGCGCTTGACCGGAATCGAGTTCACGATGCGCTCGAGCACGTCGGGGCGCATGGCGCGCACCATGGAGGTGGCAATGTAGCCCGGCGAAATGGTGTTGACCGTGATGCCCTTGGCCGCCACCTCGAGCGCAAGGGCCATCGTGAAACCATGAATGCCCGCTTTGGCCGTCGAATAGTTGGTCTGGCCGAACTGACCTTTCTGGCCGTTCACCGAGGAAATGTTGATGATGCGACCCCAGCCCCGGTCGATCATGTCCCCGATCACCTGCTTGGTGACGTTGAACATGCTGTTGAGATTGGTGTTGATCACCGCATCCCAGTCGGCTTTCTCCATTTTGTGGAACACCACGTCGCGGGTGATGCCGGCGTTATTCACCAGTACGTCGATGGGCCCGACATCGGCACGCACCTTGTCGAACGCCGCGCGTGTCGAATCCCAGTCGGCCACATTGCCTTCGGAGGCGGTGACCTCGTAACCCTGGGCACGCATTTCTGCGAGCCACTGCTCGCGACGTGGCGAGTTCGGCCCGCAGCCGGCGACCACCCGGAATCCCGAATTGCACAGCCGCTTGCAAATGGCAGTCCCGATCCCCCCCATGCCTCCGGTCACGTACGCGATACGCTGAGTCATTTGCCGCCTGATCTCCCCTGTGTCACTGCCATCCATACCGGTCGCCCTTCGCAGGCGCAGCCGCAGCCGGCGATCCCAAGGATCGCTGGCGCTGCCGAACGCGCACCCGGAAGCTCAGGTCAGGAAGGGTGACCGGAGACCGACATCATACTTCGTCGGGCGGTCGTCTCGGGAAGAAGTTGTGGCCGCCGCAACGCAACCGTCGCGACCACACCTCGCACGGTGACTGCGCGGCGCCCGCGGCCGGCATCCAGCGCTCAGCCCCAACGTCCCCGCAAGCGGGCGTCCCACAAGCGGCACACCGGCGCATCGGCTTCGGCGAAAGCGCCCACGCGGCGATGGCCTGCACCACGCTGCAGACAACGCGGGTCGTGCGCCCATTGCACGGCATACACCGTGGGGTCCAGGCGAGTTCTGATCAAGTCGCGCAAATGTCGTCGCCAACCGTCGTTCGTCTTCATGCTCGTCACCACATCGACTCGTTGCGAGAACGCCGGTTGAGGGCGAGCGGTTCCTGTTTCTGGTGTGCAGCGTCGGTCGCACGCTGCCGCCATTCGGCGACAGTGCGCGCTGCGCCGCGCGGCGTGACCTGCATGCGCGCACGGGGCGACGACGCAGGCAGTGCGGCGTGCATGCGCGGCGGTCACATGACGGTCACATCGAGTGGGAGCCGGCACGATGTGCCGGCTTGCGCCGGCGTGCACCCGCATCGCTGCGGGTGCCGACCGGCGGCGCACCGGACGCTCACTGCATGCTCACGATCGACCTCAACGCGGGTCACCGTGAGCCGTGCCGTCCGACGCCCTGACTGCGGTGGCGGGCGCGCCCGACACAGGCTGCAAGCCGATGATCAGCATGTTCGACAGCGTCTGGTCGATTGCATCGGGCACCCAGTGCAGGCACAACATGTGCGTCTCGTTGAGCAGACCCTCGAGCCGCAGGCCGTAAAGCTTTCCGGGCGCACCGAGCTCGGCGAGGT
This sequence comes from Pseudomonadota bacterium, assembly GCA_003242495.1. GTDB lineage: Bacteria > Pseudomonadota > Gammaproteobacteria > Steroidobacterales > Steroidobacteraceae > Steroidobacter. The sequence goes on from QGUO01000331.1 coordinate 2,823, forward strand.
GCCGCTGGATTTCCTTCTCGTACAGCGGCTCGACCTCGGACGACCATGGCGGCAGGCGGACGCCGCCACACCATGGATACTGCGACCATCCCATTACAGAGAGCGCGAAATTGCCCCAACCCGCTCCCAGCGGCGGGGAGCCTTCGGTAACGTGCACACGGAACTCGATCTTGCGCCCCGCGCTGGCCTTGGTCTCCTGCAGGCGGAACGCCCAGGGCGTGCCGTCGAAGATGAGGCCGGCGCCCGAGCCACTCGCGGCATTGATCATCCATTCGGATCGCTCCCAGACGGATATCGCAGACATTTTCGTCACCTCATATAGCGCGGATTCCGAGGGGTATCTGTCCGGATTTCGGTGGTCATCACACCGAATGCGGCCCAATGCGCAGGATCGATAAGTGCGTCACGCTGCAAGCGCTCGCGGATGGCCGCACCCAACGCCTGGTGTGGAGCCAGGCGGCGGCCAAGCAGGTGCGCATACATCGCGGCAATCAGTTCCGCGGCGTCGCGATCCGGCACGCCCCACATGCTGGCGATCACCGCGCGCGCACCGCGCCCCAGCGCGAGATATTGCAGCCCCATGAGCCCTTCGCCGCGCACGTGCCGACCGAGCGCCGTTTCGCAGCCGCTCAACACGAGCAGGTCGGCCGAGAAGCGCAACGCGGCGAAATCACCCGCCCACACGCGTCCCTCGAGCGCACGCCCCGCCGGATCGAGCCGGCTCAGCAGCAACGACGACAGACGCGGCGCCCCCGGATCGAACGATCCGTGGGTGGCGATATGCACGTGCGTGTAGGACTCCAGATCAGCCGCCAGAAAAGCGTCGCGGGTCGCAGCAAAGCCCGACAGGGCGGTGATCGCGCCGCTGCCGGCGAACAACGCCGCGATCCGTTGCGCCTCCAAGGCGGTGCCCGGCAGACGCGCGACATGGTCCGGGTGCCGCGCCGAGCTGCGCAACGCGGCGCGCGCTTCGGGGCCGACGCGTCGACGTTGCGCGGCGAGGAAGCGTTCGTCGCTCGGCCCATACACCGGGTCGGAAACCAGCAGCAGCCGCGGCGTGCGCTCGAGTGTCTCCTGGGGACGCACCAGCGAAAGCGCCGGCAACAGCGCCACATCGTAGCGTTCGACCAAGTACGCGCCGGTGCCGCCGGCGCCGTCCACCAGCGCCGCGAACGGTGTGTAGTGCAGGGCGCCGTCGGGCACGAAATAGAGCGTCCGCTTGCCCAGGCATGCCGGGTCGAGCGGCCGCACGATGGTGTCGTAGAGCCTTTGCGCCAGGCGGCGGCGCACCTCGAGCGATGTGGTGCGGAAGGACTGGAACGCCGCATGCAGCTCGGCAGCGGCGGCCTCGACCTCGCCCGAATCACCGAGGACATGCCACTCGAGGCTGGAGCGTGTCACGGTCCAGGCATGGACGCTCGTGGCCGTGAACCAGTACGCAACGATGCATGCGTCCTCGGGCAGGCTCCCGATCAGCGCACGCATCCCGGAGGACGTGTCGCGCGCCCGGTCTCCCGGCGCGATGCGGTTGAGCCGGTCGAGGCTCGCCCGGGCACGGGTCAACTCAGCCAGCACGGCGTGCGCGCGGGGATCGTCGCGGCCATGCAGGCCGGCAACACGCTGGAACTCGTAGCGCCGCTCGGCCAACGTGCGATACAAGCTCTCGCGTCGCTGGGCATGCGTCGACCCACCTGCGCGAGGGCGGTCACGCGCCGCGTCGATTTCCGCCAGCACGCGCGCCCTTGCGCGCTCGGCCACCGACAGGGCCCCCAGCGGCGTCGCGCCGGTCTCGAGCAGCAGGTCGATCATCAAGTCCGCCGCC
>QGUO01000332.1 GCA_003242495.1 Pseudomonadota bacterium
GCCTTCAGGTCAACAGCACACTCTTACACCACCAAGCGGGACGCGACCAAATACTCCCCTGAGTCCGCAGAATTCCCGCACTAACGTCGCAAATGCAAATGGAAAAACCTACGAGAATAGGCATTTCGAGCGGTATTCCCAGCCTTCCAAAGGCTCGGAGGGTGAGCGTAGCTCCCATGATGGACTACACCGACCGCCACTGCCGCTACCTCCTGCGGCTGCTGGCGCCGGGTGCGCTGCTCTATACCGAGATGGTCACATCCGCGGCCATCGCCCGCGGCGACGTGCCTCGGCTGCTGGCCTTCCATCCCGCCGAGCATCCGGTGGCCTTGCAGCTCGGCGGCAGCGATCCGCGGGAGCTGGCGCTGGCGGCGCGCGTGGGCGCCGGGTACGGATACGACGAGATCAATCTCAACTGTGGCTGTCCCAGCGATCGCGTGCAGAGCGGTCGCTTCGGCGCCTGCCTCATGGGCGAGCCGGAGCGGGTGGCCGCGTGCGTGCGCGCCATGCGTGCCGAGGTGGCGGTCCCGGTGACGGTCAAGTGCCGCATCGGCATCGAGCCCATGCCGCGCCAGGATCTCGACGAGTATGGCTTCCTGCGGGACTTCGTGGGCACGGTCGCCGAGGCCGGTTGCCAAATCTTCATCGTGCATGCGCGTAGCGCCATCCTCGCGGGGCTCAGCCCGAAGGAGAACCGTGAGATTCCGCCGCTGCGCTACGACCTGGCGCGGCGCCTGCGCAAGGATTTCCCGCACCTGACCTTCGTGCTGAACGGCGGCATCCGCACGCTCGAGGCGGTCAAGGAGCACTTGCAGGATTTCGCGGGCGTGATGCTCGGGCGCGAGGCTTACAACAATCCCTACGTGCTGGCGACCTTGCACCGCGAGCTGTTCGATCCGCAGTGGGCGCCGTCACGCGACGCCATCGTCGAGCAGTATGCGCAGTACGTGCGCGAACGGCTCGCCGAGGGGCATCCTTTGCGCGCCATGGTGCGACATGTGCATGGGCTGTACGCGGGCATGCCGCGCGCGCGCGCCTGGCGCCGCTTCCTCTCGGAAGGAGTGACCAGCCCGGCCGCGAACGCGGACCTGCTGCTCGAGTCGCTGGACATCGTCAGGGCGGCCTGAGGTCTCACGTCGACGCGTTGCGAGGGCCGGCGTCGCTCCGCCGTTCCAGGCCTGCGAGCCGGGACGGCGCCACACACCGAACGCCCGCCCATGATGGTGGCGCCCCTGGCAATGCGAGCCTTCGCCGCTGCCCTGAAAGCACGGCCGCGGGGGCAATCGCCGCGTGGCCAGGCCCCGGCTGCCGAGTGGGTTTACGCGTCGGCCGTCACTCCGACGCCGGCGTCAATCGCCCGAAATCGCCCTGCTTGGTGGCCGCGAGCCAGGCGGACACCGCGAACGCGGCGACACTCTGATCGAGGTCCTTGGGGTTCACTTTGTCCAGCGTGTCGTTCACCGTGTGGTGGACGTCGAAGTAGTGCGTGCCATCGAGGGTCAGGCCGAGCATGGGGACGCCGAGCGGCACCAGCGGCGTGAGGTCGGCGCCGCCGAAGGTCTCGTTGCCGCCGCGCTCCAGCTCGAGCGGGCCGAGCACCTCGTGGAAGGTGTCGATCGAGCCGAGCGCCTCCGGGGCCACGCGCGATTCGATGCGCCAGACCGGACCGGCCCCCATGTCTGCTTCCATCGCGAGCACGTGTCGTTGCGCCTCGTCGCCGAGCGCGCGCGCGTACTCGCGGGCGCCGGACAAGCCGAACTCCTCGTTGGCGAACAGCACCACGCGGATGGTGCGCGCCGGGCGGCGCTCCATCCGGGCGATCAGGCTCGCCGCCTCCATGACGATGGCCACGCCTGCACCATCGTCGTGTGCGCCGGGGCCTAGGTCCCAGGAGTCGAGGTGGGCGCCGAGCAGCACGATCTCGTCGGCGCGTTCGCCGCCGGGGATCTCGCCGATCACATTGGCGGACCAGGCAGGGGGCAGCTCGCGGGCGCTGGACCACACGCGCAGGCGCACGGGCTTGCCGCTGCGCAATTGGCGTGCGAGCAGGTCGGCATCGGGATTGGAGATGGCGAACGCCGGGATGCGCGGCGCATCGGCGCGGTAGCTCACGATGCCGGTATGCGCGATGCGGTCGTCGGAGGTGCCCACGGAGCGGATGACGATGGCCGCCGCGCCCAGGTTGCCCGCTACGCTGGCGCCTTGGGTGCGTCCGCCCACGGCGGCGCTGTAGCCGCTGCCGTCACGGGTGCGCTCCATGCGGTGATTGATGAACACGATCTTGCCGTTCACGGCCTCTTCGTCGGCCGTGGTCAGCGCTTCCAGGCTCTCGAACTCGACGACTTGCGCCTCGATGCCTCCCTCGGGGGTGCCGATGCTGCCGCCGAGCGCCACGCCGACCAACGGCTGGGGGAAAGGCGCCACGATGGCGACCTGCGCGTCCCCGCGCACCCAATGGGGCACCAGGACGTCCTGGCTGCGCACGTTCGAGAAGCCCAGCTCCCCGAGCCGGTTGAGCGCCCAGCGCACGGCCGCGGCATCCCCCGCGGAGCCGGCCAGCCGGGGGCCGACCTCGGTGGTCAGCGAGGTGAGGTGCTCCATGGCCTGGGTCCCGGCCAGCGCCCGGTCGCGCAGGGCGGCCGCAGCCGTCAGATCTTGTTCCGACCATTCGGCGTGCGCCGGCGCGGCGGCCAGGGCGCAGCAGGCGGCCAGGACCGGGGCGAGCGCCCGCACAGGGTGCATCCAGACAGGCATAGCGAATCTCCCTTGTTCCCGGGCGGAACGGCCGCCCGCACTGTCGAAAACCCGGCACGTTGCCGTAAGCCGGCCATTATCTCCAGGGAAAAGCCGGATAGACAGACCACAAGGGTTATGTCGAGTACTCGTATATAATGCGAACGCGTCCGCGCCCGGGGCTCCCCGTGCTCATCCCGGCTCGACGGCATCCGCGTGGATGCCTCGCTGCGGTAGAAGGGCGTTGCCGGCAGACATGAGCGGCGCAAGAGGTCATGGGAAGAGACATAGAGTTAGCCATACTGTTCGCCGATGTCGTCGGCAGCACGCGCCTGTACGAGGTCATGGGTGACCTGCGTGCTCGCGACATGATCATCACCTGCGTGGAGATCATGCGCACGGCCACCGAGCAGCACCGCGGCACGGTCATCAAGACCATCGGCGACGAAATCATGGCGACGTTCCCCACGGCCAACGACGCGGTGAACGCCGCAAGCTACATGCAGCACGACATCCGCACACGTCCCCAACTGAAAGTGGAAGGACAGGGCATCGCCATTCGCATCGGGTGTCATTTCGGTCCGGTGGTGCTCGAGAACCGCGACATCTTCGGCGCAGCCGTGCACACCGCCAACCGCATGACCAGCCAGGCCAAGGCCGGGCAGATCATGGTCACCCGCGCCATGGTCGAGCGGCTCGCGCCGGAGTGGCAGTCGGCGGTGCGGCAGATCGACGTGGCGACGCTCAAGGGCAAGACCAGCGAGGACGAGCTCTACGAGGTGCTGTGGCAAAAGGAAGACGCCACCAGCATGCTGCCGGCCATCGCGCTCGGGGGCGTGGCGGCGCGCGAGCAGGGGCCGCGTCGGCTGCGCCTGCGGTTCCAGAACCAGGAGATCGTGCTCGACGAGCAGCGCTCGAACGTGGCCATCGGTCGCGCCGAGGAGAACGATCTGGTCATCAAGGGCAACCTGATCTCCCGCCTGCACGCGCGCATCGAGCTGAACCGCAACAAGTTCGTGCTGGTGGACCAGAGCACCAACGGCACGTTCGTGACCACCCGCGAGGGCGAAGAGGTCTTCGTCCGCCGCGACAGCATGCCGCTCAAGGGAGAAGGCCTGATCGGCTTCGGGCGGCTTCCCGAGCCCGGCTCGGCGCTCGTCGTGCGCTACGTGTGCGAGGAATAGGACCGCGGATGGGGTGAGGCGGCCCGCCGCGTCCATGCTCGAGGGCATGGATGCGATGTCCAGTGGCAACCGGCGCGTGCGCCAGGGGCGCGTTCAGTAAAGAGCGTTGGGCCACGCCGCGTGCGCGGCGTTCGCCTGTCAAACCTCGACTGAGGGCCTGCGTCCCACCCCTCCCAAAGGAGGGGCAGGGACGAAGACCAACGCAGCCGTGAACTTATCCGCCCAGGGCGCCCGTGATGGCGCGATGCTCGTCGCGCAGCGCCTGCGGCACCCGGTCACCGAATCCATCCAGATACTCGCCGATCGATTCCATTTCGCGATGCCAGGCGTCGCGGTCGATCGAAAGCAGGGTATCCAGGGTGGCGCCGTCGAGATCGAGCCCGTCGAGATCCAGGTCCTCCTTGCGCGGCAGGAGGCCGATGGGGGTCTCGACCGCCGGCACCTTGCCGTCGCAGCGGTCGGCAATCCAGCGCAGCACGCGCAGGTTCTCGCCGAAGCCCGGCCACAGGAACTTGCCATTCCCGTCCTGGCGGAACCAGTTGACATGGAACACGCGCGGCAGGCGGCTCACACGGCCTTCGAAGGACAGCCAGTGCTTCCAGTAATCGCCGAAGTTGTAGCCGCAGAACGGCTTCATGGCCATGGAGTCGCGGCGCACGACACCCATCTTTTACAAATCCCCAACCCCCCGAAACCGACCAAAACCCCTATTCC
>QGUO01000009.1 GCA_003242495.1 Pseudomonadota bacterium
GATGGAGGCCGTGTACGGCCAGCGCTCCTCGGGCTCGGGATTGAGCCACACGTGGTGCGGCCACGTGCGGGTGAGACGCTGCACCCACACGGCGCCGGCCTCCTCGTTCCAGTGCTCGATGCTTCCGCCCGGCTGGACGATCTCGTACGGGCTCATCGCGGCGTCACCCACGAAGATCAACTTGTAGTCCGGCCCATAGGTGCGCATCACCTCCAACGTGGGGATCCGCTCCACGTGTCGACGCCGGTTGTCCTTCCACAGGTGCTCGTATACGCAGTTGTGGAAGTAGAAATACTCCAGGTGCTTGAACTCGCTGCGTGCGGCGGAAAACAGCTCCGCGCACACCTGCACGTGATCGTCCATCGAGCCGCCCACGTCGAGGAACAGCAGCACCTTCACCGCATTGCGCCGCTCCGGCACGAACTTCAGGTCGAGCATTCCGGCGTTACGCGCCGTGGAAGCGATGGTGTTCTCGAGGTCCAGGTGCTCCGCCGCACCTTCGCGGGCGAACCGGCGCAGCTTGCGCAGCGCAATCTTGATGTTGCGGGTGCCGAGCTCGACCGAATCGTCGAGGTTGCGGAACTCACGCCGATCCCAGACCTTCACCGCGCGGCGGTGCCGCGAGGCGTCCGGGCCGATGCGGATGCCCTGCGGGTGGTACCCGTAGGCGCCGAAGGGCGAGGTCCCGCCGGTTCCGATCCACTTGTTGCCGCCCTCGTGGCGCTCCTTCTGCTCCCGCAGACGCGCGCGCAGCGTCTCCATGAGCTGCTCCCAGCCGCCCAGGGCTTCGATCCTGGCTTTCTCCTCCGGCGACAGCACGCGCTCGGCGGTGCGCGCCAGCCACTCCTTGGGCAGCCCTGCAAGCAGATCCTCGAAGCGCTGTTCGGCGCCCGTGAAGTACGCGGCAAACACCCGGTCGAAGCGGTCGAAGTGCCGCTCGTCCTTCACCAGGCAGGTGCGGGCCAGGTAGTAGAACTCCTCGGGGCTCTGGCGCGCCAGGCGCGCATCGAGCGCCTCGAGCAGCGCCAGGAACTCCGTCAGGGAGGCCGGCACCCCGCCTGCGCGCAACGCGAGAAAGAACGGAACGAGCATGGCCGCGCCGTGCGCGTCAGCGCCCCTGCCGACGATGCAGGAAGACCAGCTGCTCGAACAGATGCAGGTCCTGCTCGTTTTTCAGCAGCGCCCCATAGAGCGGCGGGATGGCCTTGCGCGGATCGTCGCTGCGCAGCGCCTCGGGCGGTATGTCCTCGGCCACCAGCAGCTTGATCCAGTCGAGCAGCTCGGAGGTCGACGGCTTTTTCTTGAGCCCCGGCGTTTCGCGAAGCTTGAAGAATGCCGCGAGCGCCTCGGCCAGGAGCTCCTTCTTCAAGTCCGGATAGTGCACGCGCACGATCTTCTCGAGCGTGGCCTCGTCGGGGAAGCGGATGTAATGGAAGAAGCAGCGACGCAGGAAGGCGTCGGGCAACTCCTTCTCGTTGTTGCTGGTGATGACCATGATCGGCCGGTGACGCGCGCGCACCCATTGGCGCGTTTCGTAGACGTAGAACTCCATGCGATCGAGCTCGTGCAGCAGGTCGTTCGGGAACTCGATGTCCGCCTTGTCGATCTCGTCGACCAGCAGCACCGGCTGCACCGGCGACTCGAACGCCTCCCAAAGCCGGCCCTTGACGATGTAATTGGCGATGTCGTGCACCCGGGCATCGCCGAGCTGCGAATCGCGCAGCCGCGAAACCGCGTCGTATTCGTACAGGCCCTGCTGTGCCTTGGTGGTGGACTTGATGTGCCAGCGATACAGGGGCCGACCGAGCGCCGCGGCCACCTCTTCGGCGAGTTGGGTCTTGCCCGTGCCGGGCTCGCCCTTGACCAGCAAGGGCCGGCCCAGGGTGATGGCCGCATTGACGGCCGTCATGAGCTCGGCAGTGGCGACGTATTTTTCGGTGCCTTCGAAACGGGGATTGACAGTCATCGAAACATCCGCGGTGAAAGAGCGTCCCATGGCAGTATAGGAGGGCTGCAGCCACCCAGGCCAAAACGGCCGGTAGTCAGCCCGGCGGTACCGTGTCCAGGAGCGCAGCGCTCATGGCGCGGTCGGTTGCAGACGCAGCGTGTGCCGCGCCTCACCGGGCAGAAGCGGCAGTGGCTCGCCACGCACCCAGGCGTCGTGTCCCGCCCGGTAGAAGGGCGAAAGCGGATGGCCCGACTGGCCGCCCGGCATCTGAAACATTCCCTGCGCTTCGCGCCCGGGCGAGACCACGAGCCGCTGCGACGCCCCGAACGTGGGCCCTTGGACGCGCGGCATGTGCCGGTCTCCGGGCAACGGCACCGGCGGCATGTCCAGCCAGCGACCTGCGAGCCCGAGCGACTCGGACAACGGGTGACGCATGCGCAGCGTGTTGTGCGCGCCCCAGACGCTGGCCTCGAGGCCGTCGGGATGCCGTGCAGCCAGCTCGTCGATGGCGGCGTCCAGCGCCGCCAGCAAGGCCTCGTCCCAGTTCGCATGCCGCGGATCCAACAGATGCGGCGGCCGATGCATCACGAGCTGCCACAGCGGCCCTTCGAATTGTCTCGAGGGCGTGAAGACGGCCTGCGGGTAGCGTACGCGCGCCGCCGCGGTCAAGGATCCGTAAATCTTGCGCAGCACCTGGCGACGGAACTCACGAACGATGGTGTAGCCGGGATCCTCCACCGCAGCGCGTCCGCTCCACGACTCGACCAGCTTTCTTGCCAGGGCGCGGCGCCCGCGCACCGCCTCGTCCGCGGCGGCCCGCTCGACGGGCAGCTCCAAGAGCACGTCGCGCCAGCGGGCGAGAAACAGCGCACGATCGTCCAGCTGCAGCGCCTTCATGTCCTCGGCCGTGGCGGACGTCAGGGCGAGCAATGCGTCACGAATCTGTGCACCCCGCGCGCCGAGGTCGTAGCCGCCATCGCCCAGGAATTCCATCCATTTGGCCGCCTCCGTCATGCGCCCATTGGCGCTCCACAGGCGCCCGGACGCCGGATCGAGCAGGCGCGGGTACGCCTGCGGCTCGCGCCACCCCAGCCAGCCGGTGCCGGCGGTCCGCCAGGACTGCGGCACCGTCGCATCGTAGGCCGAGCGCAGCGGCACCCGCCCCATGAGCGTCCAGCCAATGCGGCCGCCGGCATCGGCCGCGACGACGCTCTGCACCGGCGCGCCGACGTGCGGGGCGACGGCCAGCAGCTCATCGACCGTGCGCACCGACTCGAAATCGATGAGCCGGGTATTGATCGCGGCCGGATGGTGCGCGGTCCAGGCGAGCGCAAACACCGGCCCCGCGGGCGGCTCGTGCACGACCGGCCCCCAGCGGGTGGTTCTGACTTCGTGCGTGACCGGCGCGCCGCCACGCACCTCGATGACCTCGCGCCGAACGCCGAAGGCCTCGGACCCCTCGGCGGTGAGATACCGACCGGCATCCCGCGGATCCGTCTCGACACGCACCAGGTCCGCCCAGTCGCCGTAGCTGTTGGTGAACCCCCAGGCGACGTGTCCATTGCTGCCGACGATCAGCATGGGCAGACCAGGCAGCGTCACGCCCACCAGGTCGCGCTCGACCGTCTCGCCGTCGGCCGTCACCAGTCGCGCCCGGTACCACACGTGCGGCACCCGCAGCGACAGGTGCATGTCGTTGGCGAGCAGCGCACCGCCGTCGGCGGTGTGTGAGCCGGCCACCGCCCAGGCATTGCTGCCCGCCATGGCGGGCCCCTCCAGGTCGGTTGCGGGCATGGGCGGCGCCCGCAGGGCCAGCGCGCGCGCCTCGCCGCGTCGCAGATCGAGCACTTCCGGCCCCGGAATCGGCGCGGGTCGGAACACCCCGCCCTCGAGCGGCGCGTCCCACTCGGTGCCCAGCGGATGCAGCCAGGCGTACAGCTCGGCCGGCAGCACCTCCCGCAGCAGCGCATGGGCGAGCTCCGCCTCGCCGCTGGAATCGTGCAGGTCCAGGTACATGGACAGCCCCACCAGGACCGAATCCTCGGGGCGCCATGCACGCGGTCGTAGGTTCAGCAGGAGGTACTCCCAGGGACGCGCCCGCGCAGCCAGCGCACCGTCGAGCACGGCATTGACGCCGGCCGCGTAGGCTTCGAGGATGGCCTTATCGTCCTCGTCGGCACGCTGCACCACCTCGGCCGCAACCTGCGAAAACCCGTGCCGGCGCAAGCGCTTGTCGACCTCGATCAAGCCCGGACCCAGCAATGCCGCCAATTCCCCGGCAGCCGCCCGACGCGCGAGATCCATCTGGAAGAAGCGGTCCTGCGCATGCGCCACGCCGGTGGCGTAGGCCAGATCGTGGCGCGAGGCCGCGCGGATGGTGGGCACGCCCAGCGCATCGCGCTCGATGGTTGCCGGCGCGGCGAGCACCGGCACGTCGGCGGCGCCGTCGATCCGCGGCAGACTGGCTCGCAGCGCCAGGTAAGGCGCAGCCGCCACCGCCAGCAGGCCGAGCAGCAGCGCCAGGCCCGCGTGACGCAACGCGCGCCGCATGCTAGATGCGCACCTCGAGAATCTTCATCGAGTTGGTCTTGCCGGAGACGCCCGAAAGCTCGCCCTTGGTCAGGATGATGCGGTCGCCCTGCTCGACCAGCTGCTCCTCGAGCAGCCGCTTGAAAATGGCGGCGTACACCGCTTGCGCATCGGTGTGCGTGATGTCGAAGGTCACGGGATAGACGCCACGATAAAGCATGACGCGACGGCGGGTGGTTTCGTGGCGTGTGAAGGCGTAGATCGGAATATCGGAGCGAATGCGCGACATCCACAGCGGGGTCGACCCCGACTCGGTGAGCGCCACGATGGCTTTCACGTCGAGGTGATTGGCCGTGTACATCACGGCCATGGCAATCGCCTCGTCGGTGCGCTCGAACATGACCCTTCCTGCGCGATGCCGGACGGGGCTATGCGAGGACTCGTACTTCTCCGCCCCGAGAATCACCTGGGCCATGGCCTGGACGGCTTTCACCGGATACTTGCCGACCGCGCTCTCGCCGGAGAGCATCACTGCATCGGTGCCATCCATCACCGCATTGGCCACGTCGGACACCTCGGCACGGGTGGGAATCGGATTCTGGATCATCGATTCCATCATCTGCGTGGCGGTGATCACGATGCGGTTGCGCTGGCGGGTCGCCTCGATGATGTGTTTCTGCAGCCCGGTGAGCTCGGCATAGCCGACCTCCACGCCCAGGTCGCCGCGCGCCACCATCACTACGTCGCTCGCCTGGATGATGTCATCCAGATTGGCGATCGCCTCGGAACGCTCGATCTTGGCCACCAGCAGACCGTGCCCGCCTTCTTTGCGCAGCAGCTGGCGAGCCTCCTCGATGTCGCCCCCGTCACGCGCGAAGGACACGGCCAGGTAATCGAGGCCCAGCTGCGCCGCCAGCTTGATGTCGGCGCGGTCCTTGTCGGTGAGCGCCCCCGCCGAAAGGCCGCCACCCTGCTTGTTGATGCCCTTGTTGTCCGACAGCTCACCGCCGACGACGACGCGCGTCTCGATGCGCGGGCCCTCCACACCGATGACGTCGAGCACGATGTGCCCGTCATTGAGCAGCAGTACGTCACCGATGCGCACGTCCTGGGGAAGCTTTTTGTACGCCACGCCCACCTCGCGGGCCGTGCCGGCGTCCGGATCCAGCGAGACGTCGAGCGCGAAAGGCTCGCCCTCGTTCAGCAGCACCTTGCCCTCGGCGAAGCGCTCGATGCGGATTTTCGGCCCCTGCAGGTCGCCGAGCACCGCCACCCACTTGCCCACCCGCTCGGCCGCCTCGCGCACCAGCTGCACACGCCGGGTGTGTGCCTCGGCGCTGCCATGGGAAAAGTTCACCCGCAGCACGTCCGCACCCGCCCGGAGCAGATCCGCGAGCACCTGCGGGTTGTCGGTGGCCGGTCCCAGGGTAGCCAGAATCTTGGTGCGGCGATGCATCGTTTGGGTGCCTGAGTGCCAAGTACGAATCCGGCGGCGCGCCGCCCGGGAGCCCATGGACCAAGGTGCTACGGCCGGTCCCGGTGCCCGCTTGGCCCGCTCCCGGTCCCGACGGGTCCGGACCGTTCGCGCATACGGTCCGAACCCTGCCGCCAGCTTAGCAAACGCTCGCCCCGCGACCAGTGCCGGCTCGTGGCGCCGGCCCCCGCGGACCGTCGATCAGCGCCTCATCGGGCCTGGTCGGCCGCGCGCGCTTCCAGGGCGGCCACCGCGGGCAGCTTCTTGCCCTCTAGGAATTCCAGGAAGGCGCCGCCGCCGGTGGAGATGTACGAGATGCCGTCCTCCACGCGGTACTTCTCGATGGCCGCCAGCGTATCGCCCCCGCCGGCAATCGAAAAGGCCGAGCTGCGCGCGATGGCCTGGGCAAGCGTGCGAGTGCCCTCGCCGAACTGGTCGAACTCGAACACGCCGACCGGGCCGTTCCAGACGATGGTGCCGGCATCGGTGCACAGGGTGGCGAAGCGCTCCGCGGTATCGGGGCCGATGTCGAGAATCATTTCCTCGGCGTCCACGTCCGTCACTGGCTTGACGTCGGCCTCGGCGTTCGCGGAGAACTCCCGCGCCACGACCACGTCGGTGGGCAGCGGAATGTCCACGTTCAGCTCGCGCGAGCGCGCGATCAGGCCCTTGGCCACGTCGATCATCTCCTTCTCGAGCAGCGACTTGCCGACTGCATGGCCGGCCGCCGCCAGGAAGGTATTGGCAATGCCGCCACCGACGATGAGCTTGTCGACCTTGGTCAGCAGGCTTTCGAGCACCGTGAGCTTGGTGGAAACCTTCGAGCCGGCCACGATGGCCACCAGCGGGCGCTTGGGCTTCTCGAGGGCCGTCTCGAGCGCCACCAGCTCGTTCATCAGCAGCGGTCCGGCGCAGGCCACCTGTGCGAAACGCGCCACGCCGTGGGTGCTCGCTTCGGCGCGGTGCGCCGTGCCGAAGGCGTCCATGACGAACACATCGCACAGCGCTGCCATCCGGCGCGCCAGATCCTCGTCGTCCTTCTTCTCGCCCTTGTTGAAGCGCACATTCTCGAGCAGCACCACCTCGCCGGGCTCGCAGGCCACGCCTCCGAGCCAGTCCTTCTCGAAGCGGACTTTCAATCCGAGCAGCTCCGAGAGACGCTGCGCCACCGGGGCCAGCGAGAACTCCTCGTCGTAGACGCCCTCCTCGGGGCGCCCCAGGTGGGACATGACCAATACCCGGGCCCCGGCGTCCCGCGCTGCCTGAATGGTCGGCAGCGCCGCGCGAATGCGCGCGTCACTCGATACCGCGCCGTTCTGGAGCGGGACGTTCAGGTCCTCGCGGATCAGCACTCGCTTGCCGCGCAGGTCGAGATCGGTCATTCGCAGGACGGCCATGGGGAAATCACCTCGACTGATTCGTTGAGAAAAGCGGCCGACGGCCTTTTTGGTTCGACCTCAACTGAAGAAGCGGTGCCCGACGATGGCGGCGGGCACCGGACGCGAGATCCGCCGGCGTGCGCGCGGCTGACCCCCATTCGCGGGACGCTCAGCGGGCATTCGCCCAGGCGGCCGCGGTGTCGAGCATGCGGTTCGAGAAACCCCACTCGTTGTCGTACCAGGCGCACACCTTGACCATCGTACCGTCGATCACCTTGGTCATGCTGGCGTCGTAGATCGAGGAGTGCGGATCGTGGTTGAAGTCCACGGAGACCAGCGGGGCGTCGTTGTAGGCGAGAACGCCCTTGAGCGGACCATCGGCGGCGGCGCGCATCGCAGCGTTGATCTCCTCGGCCGACGTCGGACGCTTGGCGATGAAGCTCAGGTCGACCAGCGAAACGTTGATGGTCGGCACACGCACCGCGAAACCGTCGAGCTTGCCATTGAGCTCGGGCAACACCAGGCCGACGGCAGCCGCCGCACCGGTCTTGGTCGGGATCATCGACTGCGTGGCCGAGCGCGCGCGACGCAGATCCTTGTGGTAGACGTCGGTGAGCACCTGGTCATTGGTGTACGCGTGGATGGTGGTCATCACACCGCTCACGATGCCGACGCTTTCGTTCAACACCTTGGCGAGCGGCGCCAGGCAGTTGGTCGTGCAGGAGGCGTTGGAGATCACGGTGTCGCTCGCCTTGAGCACCTCGTGGTTCACGCCGTAGACCACCGTCGCATCCACGTCCTTGCCGCCCGGCGCGGAAATCATCACCTTCTTCGCGCCACCCTTGAGATGCGCGCTGGCCTTCTCCTTGGAAGTGAACAGACCCGTGCACTCGAACACCACGTCCACGCCGAGCTCGCCCCAGGGGAGCTTGGCAGGATCGCGCTCCGCCAGCACCCGGATGCGGTCGCCTGCGACGATCATGTAATCGCCGTCGACCTGCACCTCGCCCTTGAACCTGCCGTGCGCGGTGTCGTAGCGCGTGAGGTGCGCATTGGTCTGGGCGTCGCCGAGGTCGTTGATGGCGACGATCTCGAGGCCCTTCTGACCCTTGTACAGGTCAGCGGCCTCATACAGCGCCCGCAGGATGTTGCGGCCGATCCGGCCATAACCATTGATTCCGATTTTGATGGGCATGCTCGCTTACCTCGTTGCTATCTCTTGAGACTTCAGGCCAGCACCTGCTCGACCGTCCGCACGACATCCTCGACTGTAAACCCGAAATGCCGGAACAGGTCCTTCGCGGTTCCCGAAGCGCCGAATGTGGTCATCCCGATGACGCGGCCGCGCGGGCCGACATAGCGCCACCAGGTCTCGGGCGCCGCCGCCTCGATGGCGACCCGGCGCTCGACCGCGGCGGGCAGCACCTGCTCGCGATACTCGGCATCCTGGGCCTCGAACACGCTGGTGCTCGGCATGGACACTACGCGCACCCGCCGCCCCTGGGCGGCAAGCCGCTCGGCCGCGTCCACCGCGAGGGCCACTTCCGAGCCCGTGGCGATCAGAATGGCTTCCGGCGTGCCCTCGCAGTCGCGCAGCACGTAGCCGCCCCGGCGGATCGCGGCGAGCTGCTGCGGCGAGCGCTCCTGCGCCGGCAAGGCCTGACGGGTGAGTGCGAGACATGTGGGACCGGTGCACCGCTCGATGGCGTCCGCCCAGGCCACCGCCGTCTCGGTGGTGTCACAGGGGCGCCACACTGTCATGTTGGGCACGATGCGCAGCGAAGCAAGGTGCTCGATCGGCTGGTGCGTGGGGCCGTCTTCGCCGAGACCGATCGAGTCATGCGTCAGCACGTAGATCACGCGCTGCCGCATCAACGCCGACATGCGCATGGCGTTGCGGGCGTAATCGGAGAACACCAGGAAGGTCCCCCCGTAGGGAATCAAGCCGCCGTGCAGCGCGAGGCCGTTCATGACGGCCGCCATGCCGAACTCGCGCACCCCGTAATGCAGGTAGTTGCCCGCGAAGTCCGCGGCGCGCACGACCTTGGAATCCTTGCGATTGGTGTTGTTCGAGCCGGTGAGGTCGGCCGAGCCGCCGAACAGCTCCGGCAACAGGGGCCCGAACGCGTTGAGCGCCCGCTGCGAAGACTGGCGCGTCGCCAGGCTGCCGCCCTCTCGGGCGGTCTGTTCGACGAAGGCCTGCACCGCCTCCTGCCAGCCCGAGGGCAGGTGGCCGGCCATGCGCCGCTCGAACTCCGCGGCGAGCTCCGGGAAGCGCGCCCGGTACGCCTCGAATCGCTCCCGCCAGGCTGCCTCGAGCTCGGCGCCGCGTGCCCGCGCATCCCAGGCGCTCGCCAGTTCCTCGGGCACCACGAACGGCTCGTAGGGCCAGTCGAGCTGGCGCCGCGCGGCGGCGATCTCATCGGCCCCCAGCGGCGCGCCGTGCGAGGCCTCGGTGCCCTGTTTGTTGGGGGCGCCGAAGCCGATCACGGTCTTGCAGCAGATCAGGCTGGGCTGCGTGGTGTTGGCCTTGGCGGCGGCGATGGCCGCCTCGATGGCCGCCGGGTCGTGCCCATCCACGTCTGGCACCACGTGCCAGCCGTAGGCGGCAAAGCGCTGCGGGACGTCCTCGGTGAACCAGCCCTGCACCTCGCCGTCGATGGAAATGCCGTTGTCGTCATAAAAGCAGATGAGCTTGCCGAGCCCCAGCGTGC
This sequence comes from Pseudomonadota bacterium, assembly GCA_003242495.1. Classification (GTDB taxonomy): domain Bacteria; phylum Pseudomonadota; class Gammaproteobacteria; order Steroidobacterales; family Steroidobacteraceae; genus Steroidobacter. The sequence goes on from QGUO01000009.1 coordinate 10,045, forward strand.
CGGCCAGCGAGCACGCCTCGTGCGACACGCCTTCCATGAGGCAGCCGTCGCCGAGAAACACCCAGGTATGGTGGTCGACGATCTCGAAGCCCGGCCGGTTGAAGGTGGCGGCGAGCACCCGCTCGGCGAGAGCCATGCCCACGGCATTGGCGAGTCCTTGGCCGAGCGGCCCGGTGGTCGTCTCGATCCCGCGAGCGGGATCGTGCTCGGGATGGCCGGCGGTGTGTGAGCCGAGCTGGCGGAACGCCCGCAGGTCGTCCAGGCTGAGCGGATAGCCGGTGAGGTGCAGCACCGCATAGAGCAGCATCGAACCATGACCGTTGGAGACCACGAAACGGTCGCGGTCCGCCCACAAAGGATTGCCGGGATTGTGCTTGACGTGGTCGTTCCACAACACCTCGGCGATATCGGCCATGCCCATCGGCATGCCCGGGTGCCCGGAATTGGCCTTCTGCACGGCGTCCATGGCCAGGGCGCGGATGACATTGGCTAGCTGCCGGCGGCTCGGCATCGACGACATGAAGGGCCCCTTCCTACCCGAATCAGTGTGTTAGAACCGCGCATTTTCCACCATGGGGCCGGGTGGGGCAATTCGAACATCCACCTTGACGAAACGACGGAATGTCGCCATCTCGATACATGCTCGGGTCCCGCCGCCATCCCCGTCGATAATGAGACCCGGCGCAAACATCGGCGCGCGCGGGCGCCACGTGCGCGTGCGGTAAGACACCGATCACTCTTTTGGTCGCGGTCCGGCTGCTATCGTGCCGGGGGACCTTGCGTAAAGAATTTTCGATGCACTCGATACGGCTCCTGCAGTTCACCGACTCGCACCTGTCCGGCGAAGCCGCGGCACGCTATCGCGGCGTCCTCGCGCATGAAGCGCTCGCGCGCACGGTCGCACAGGCCCTGCGGCATTTCGGCCGGCCCGACGCATTCGTGCTCACCGGCGACCTGGCGCACGAGGACGCGGGGGGCTACCGCTGGATTCGTGAAATATTTGGCGCAGCGGGCGCGCCGGTCTTGTGCATAGCGGGCAATCACGATCTGCCCGAGGCCATGTCCAGCGAGCTCGGGGCGCCGCCCTTCCAGATCGGCGGGCAACTCCAGATGGGCCGCTGGTTGATCCTGCTGCTCGACTCCCGGGTGCCCGGCGAGGACGGAGGCAGGCTGGGCGGAGCACAGCTCGAGCGCCTCGACGCCGCGCTGCAGGCGCACGCCGACAAGCACGTGCTGCTGTGCCTGCATCATCATCCGATCGCGATGCACAGCCGCTGGCTCGACACGGTCGGATTGGAAGATGCCGCGGATTTCAACGCCGTCATCGGGCGGCATGACAATGTGCGCGGCGTGCTGTGGGGCCACGTCCACCAGGCGCTGGACACGTTTTCCGGGGGGGTGCGCTTCATGTCGACGCCCTCGACCTGCGTGCAATTCCTGCCCGAAAGCGCCGAATTCGCCATGGATCAGCGTCCGCCGGGCTATCGCTCCCTCGAGCTGATGCCCGACGGCTCGATCGCCACCGAGGTCGGTTGGCTTGCCGAAGATGCCGCGCGCAGTGTGGCATGATGGCCGCCATGCGCAGCTTCACCCGCCTTCTCGCCGCCGCCCTGCTGGCGCTGGCCTGCATTGTCGAGCCGGCGCTCGCCGCCGAACAGACCGCCGAGGGCGGCATCCTGTGGTCGGTTCGCGGCCGCCACAACACCGTCTATCTGCTCGGCTCGGTGCATTTCCTCAACCCGAGCGAGCCATTGCCCGCGGCGGTCGATCGGGCGTACGCCGATGCCGATGCGCTCGTGATGGAGCTCGACATGGACGACCTCGACCCCTTCGAGGCGCAAAAGGTCACTCTGGAGCTGGGCACCCTGCCGCCCGGCGAATCGCTGCAAGAGCTTCTCGATCCCGCCGCCTACGAGCTGGTCGCGACCAAGGCCAGAGAGGCGGGATTGCAACCGGCCACGTTGAACCGCTTCCAGCCCTGGCTCGCCGGCCTCACCCTGGTGCAACTGCACCTGATGCGCATGGGCCTCGATCCGAACTCCGGGGTCGAGCAGCGGCTTGCCGCGCGCGCCGTCAACGACGGCAAGGAAGTGCGCGGCCTGGAGGATGTGCGCGATCAGCTCGGTCTGCTGGCGGCGTTGCCGCTCGAGCGGCAACGCGAGTTCCTCATTTACAGCGTCGAGGACAGCGAGCGCACGGTGCAGGAAGTCGACGACCTGCTCGGCGCCTGGCGCCGGGGAGACGCCGAACGGCTCGCCGAGATTCTCGAAGAGGGATTCGAGCAGTATCCGGACCTGTATCGCCCGCTCACCGTGGAGCGCAACCGTCGCTGGCTCGCCGACATCGAAGCGCTGCTCGGCGAGCGCCGCAACTACCTGGTGGTGGTCGGCGCGCTGCACTTGGTTGGTGAGGAAAGCGTCGTCGACCTGCTCGAACGCCGCGGATATCGCGTCGTGCGCCGCTGACCCGGGCCGTCGCAGGTCTCGCCGGGGTCAGGTCTCGCCGGGATCGGTCGCGCTCGTCGCAGCGCGCCTGCGGCAACCATCCCTATTGCCGCGCCAAGAGCCAGGGAACGTCGGCTGTCGCGTCAGCCTCACACCTCCACCATCTCGAAGTCCTCTTTCCCCGCACCGCAATCCGGGCAGCGCCACGAGAGCGGCACGTCATCCCAGCGCGTGCCGGGCGCGATGCCTGAGGTGGGATCTCCCTTCTCCTCTTCGTAGATGTAGCCGCAGATGACGCACATGTAAGCTTTCATTATCGGAGCGGAACCGCCTTCAGGTGGGTTGGAAAAGGGGACGATTAAAGCGGGAAGGCGTGCGCGGCGCAATGCCCGCCAGCCGGTCGAATGCCTGCGGACGCCGCCGGGCCGCGAGGCGCTCGTGCGGGGCGCCTGGCGGGCAGCCTGTTACACTTGTCGTTTTCCTGTCGGCGCCTCGAACTTTGTGAGCTCTGCGATATGAACGCCCGCGACCTGAATCCGTTCACCGAAGCCTGCCGCTACATTCCCGGGGGCGTGAACTCGCCGGTACGCGCCTTCCGCGGCGTGGGCGGCGAACCGATCTTCATTGCACGCGCCAGCGGCGCGCGGGTGTACGACACGGCCGGCAAGGGCTACATCGACTATGTCGGCTCCTGGGGCCCCATGATTCTCGGCCACGCGCATCCCGACGTGGTCCGTGCGGTCCAGGAGCGCGCCGCGCTGGGCCTGTCGTTCGGCGCGCCCACCGAGCTCGAGACCCAGCTGGCGCGCCGGGTGTGCGAGCTGGTGCCCTCGATGGAGCTGGTGCGCATGGTCAGCTCCGGCACGGAGGCGACCATGAGCGCCATCCGCCTGGCGCGCGGCTTCACGGGCCGCGACCGTATCGTGAAGTTCGAGGGCTGCTATCACGGACACTCCGACGCCCTGCTCGTCAAAGCGGGTTCCGGCGCGCTGACCCTGGGCGTTCCGAGCTCGGCGGGCGTGCCCGCCGACACCGTGGCGCACACCATCACGCTGCCGTACAACGACAGCGAGCGCGTCCGGGAATTGTTCGCCGAACTTGGCGAGCGGATCGCCTGCGTGATCGTCGAGCCGGTGGCGGGGAATATGAACTGCGTGCTGCCCGCACCGGGCTTCCTCGAGACATTGCGTGAGCAGTGCGATGCACACGGCGCCGTGCTCATTTTCGACGAAGTGATGACCGGTTTTCGCGTGGCCCGCGGCGGCGCGCAGGAGCTGTACGGCGTGCGGCCCGATCTCACGACGCTCGGCAAGATCGTCGGCGGCGGCATGCCGGTGGGTGCTTTCGGCGGACGCCGCGACATCATGGAGCGCATCGCGCCACTCGGGCCGGTGTATCAAGCCGGCACGCTGTCGGGCAACCCCGTGGCGATGGCCGCCGGGCTCGCCACGCTGGACGCGCTCGCGGCGCCGGGATTCCACGCTGCGCTCGCCGCGAAGACCGAGACGCTGGTTACCGGGCTCGCGCAGGCCGCGCGCGCCGCCGGCGTGCCGCTCACCATCAACCACACCTGCGGCATGTTCGGGCTGTTCTTCACCGAACGCACCGCGGTCACCAGCTACGCCGACGTCATGGCCTGCGACGTGGAGCGCTTCAAGGCTTTCTTCCACGGCATGCTGGAGGAAGGCGTGTATCTGGCGCCGTCGGCCTTCGAGGCCGGGTTCGTGTCGAGCGCACACACCGACGAGGACATCGCCGCGACGATCGCCGCGGCCGAGCGAGTGCTGCGCAGGCTCGGCTAGAGCAAGCGGCCAGACCCGCTACGCTCAACGCGCCTGCGACGAGTACCGCGCGGCGGTGAGTTCCTGGCAGGCCAGCCTCAGGCGTGGGCTGCACGGCCTCGAGGTGAGGAGCTGAGATCGTAGGTGCGGCAACGAATGCTCCGCGGCCAGCTCGCGCAGTGCCTGCACATGGCTGCTTCATCGTCGGCACGAGCCTGCTTGGAAATTGCCGAAATCTCGACGGCGCGCGCCCGCCACGTTCGGCGCAGGTGGCGAGCACCGGCACGCCGGCATCAAGCGCCTCGCGGATCACACACCGAGCGGTTCGCTGCGCGCGGAACTGACGTGCAGGTCAAGTCGCCTGGCCTGCCGCTGTGACGAGCCGAGCTCCGGCCCCTGTACCCATGGCCGAACGATCAATCCGCGCTGCCATGAGATACGATTCGCCCTTTAACCCGTCGTCGGCCGGATCGCTACGCGCTGCGACCATTGATGTCGACCCGACTCCAGCATGGGATGGCACGTGATCAAGCTCCTCCGAATGTTCGCCGCGCTGCTTGCACTGCTCGCGGCTACGCAGGTCCACGCCGCACGCGGCGTCACACCGTATCTGCCGCTCAACCTCGCACCGGAGCTCGAGCAGCAGATCGAGCGCGTGCTCATCCTCGGCGATAAGCCCGTTCTGAAACGCCCATTCGCGGCGGCCACGGTGCTCGACGCCTTACCGAAGGCCTGCGCCGTCGATCTCGAGCTGTGCCAGTCCGTGCGCGCTTACCTCGGCCGCTACATGGGCTCGCTGGGCGTGCCGCTTCTCGCCGTAGAGGCTGCGATCACCAGCGATGAGGCCGTACCGGCCGACAACCGTCGTGGTCTGACGACCGATGCGGAGTGGCTGGCATCCGCACAGGCGTATTTTCGGCCCAACGATTACGTGGCGCTGTCGCTCGGCGGCGTAGCCTACCCGCACGAGGTCGATCTCGCCGGGACGCTTTTCAGCGTCGGGCTCGAGTATGCGCAGCTCGATGTGGGTTTTCGTGATCGTTGGCTGTCTCCCTTCAAGGGCAACGCCATGCTGTTGAGCACCGAGGCGCAGACCATGCCATCGGTGACGCTGTCGAACTACACGCCCATCACGCGCCTCGGCTTCAGCTACGAGCTGTTCATTGCGCGCATGTCGGAATCGGAACGCATCGTTTTCCGCGACGGCTTCACCCGCGGCAACCCGCGCCTGGCGGGCATGCACCTCGGCATCGAGCCGGTATCCGGCTGGGCGCTTGGCGTCAACCGCATCCTGCAGTTCGGCGGCGGCGCACGCGGCGGGGACTCGCTCGATGATCTGGTGCGCGCGTTCTTTCGACCGTCCCGCTACGACAACCGCGACGAGGTGCTCTCGGGCGACGACGAATTCGGAAATCAGGTCGCCTCGTTCACTTCACGCCTAACGGTCCCCGGCCCGATGCCCGTAGCTGTGTACTTCGAATACGCCGGTGAGGATACCTCGCGCGGCCGCGACTATCTGCTGGGGAACTCGGCACTCTCGATGGGCATCGATATTCCGCAGCTGCTGCCCAATGTGCGATTCACCTACGAAGCTTCCGAATGGCAGAACACCTGGTACCAGAATGCCATCTATCTCGACGGCTTGACTCACGAGGGGCGTGTGATCGGACACTGGGGCGCCGCACATCGCGCCCCGGACGACGCAGTGGGCGCGCAAGCACACATGCTGCAGGTGGGCTGGACACCGCCGGTGGGGGGGCTCGTGGAAGCACGCTATCGCACCCTCGCCAACGAATCCTACGGCACCTTCGATTACGAGCGCCTGCACGACGTCACCCTACGCTATTCGCGCGACTGGCGCGGGCTCACGCTGGGCGCCGAGCTGCAGGCCGGCCGTGACGTCTTCGGCGAACACTATCAGCGGTTCGCCGCGTTCGTTCACTATCCGCACGCGCAATTGCCAAACGGCGAGCGCAGTTATCGGCGTGCCCGACGCGAGGGCGACGGCGTGTTCTTTGTGGATTTGGGCCTGAGCGCCGGCCGCATCGATATCGATCTCACTGAGGCCATCCCGACCGAGGACCAGGCCACGAGCAGCTTGCATGCAGCAGTGGGGGTGCGCCGTGCCGTCAGCGAGCGCAGCGACCTGGGCGCTCGGCTCGAGATCGACGATGTGGACGGACACATGCTGCTTGCCGTGCGGGCGCTCGACTACGGCCTGCGAATCACGCGCAAAATAGATCTTTCGGTCTTCGCGGGCGCGGCGCGCTACGACCTCGCCACTCCGGCATTCGGCATGTACTACGGCATCGGTGCACGCTGGCGAGACGTGCTGCCGCAATACGATATCGGTGTCGATTTGCGCTACGCGGACAAGGTGGCGCGCGATCGACTGCTGCCCGGGGAACCCCTCGATGAGCGCCCGGACAGCTTCTATGACATTGCCCTGGCTAGTGTTTACCTCACGCGTCGCTGGTGAGATAGCGCCGGCAGAGCATCTCGTACAACGAGTTCGACGGCCCGGCATCGCGGTCGAACCCGGGCGTTTGGCGCACCATCTCATTCCACAGGTGAATGGCGGAGCTCTCCGCGATGAGCGGCGCGAGCGTGGCTGCGTCTGCCCGGAAGATCGAACGCCACTCGCCGAAAGGCACCGGGTAGAAGTGCCAGGCGGGCAACGCACGTTGCGCGTACCCGAAGTAGGTCGCCGCGCCGGTCAAAGCCTTAGGGCCACTTTCGCCCCAACGCATGTCGCTGCGCCGGTTTCCCTGCAGCACGCGGCGGCGCCACTTGCGCAGTCGAATTCTCACGCTGTCATAGGGCAGGACGCGATTGGGCTGCGCGATGCATTCGTCGAGCCACTTGGCAAGCGGATGTCCCGCGGTGAACCCAAGCACCGCACAGTTGATCGATGCTGCGTCCTGCCACGCGAACAACTCGTCACGGCCCGCATAGACATCGAACGGGCGTAAGCACACCACGTCCATGTCCACCCAGATCCCGCCTTTGAGATACAGCAGCCGATAGCGAAACCAGTCGCTGAACATACCGACCGAACGCCGCTTCCTGTGCTCAAAGAGTGTGTCGCGCGGCAGGACCTCAGATGCGTCGCAGACCTGAACGCCGGCAGGAACACCCGCCGGCACTTCGTAGACGTACAGGTTGACGGCGTGCCCGTGGGCGACGAACGAACTGAGGCAGAGGCGTTCCAACCGCGACAGCGGAGGTCCATGCCAGAATGTGTGGATCGTGGGTAGTCCGCTACTCAAACTGACATAGTCCTCAACTGACTAGCGGGGATCCGGACTGCAACGGCAGCAGCCGAGCCAGAGCCTGCACGGCGACATCCACACCGTTCTGTAATGGCATGCGCGCGATCGCCGCCCGCATCGCCGCGAGCGCCGTCTCGTCATCGACAAGTCGCATGGTCGCCGCCACCATCGCTCCAGGCTGGAGCCGCGTACCGATTGCCATCCCGAGCGCCGCATACGGCGCGATCCGCTGTTCCTGGTCCCCGGCGATCGGTGCGGCCACGCAGGGTGTGCCCTGCATGAGCGTCTGCACCAGCAGCGTACCGCCGTTGATCACCGCCAGCCGCGCGTCGCGCAACAGCGCCATGAGCTCGCCGTTGGGCAGGGAACGCACCGTCGCCAGCCGTTCCGCATCCGCGGCGTCCACCGTCGAGTTCGGCCCGCTGACGACCAGCACCTTCCAGGGGCCGCGCGCCGCCACCTGGCGCGCAGCTTCGATGAACACCTCCGGTGCGGACACGCCGCCGAAGTTGCCCCCTCCACCCGGGCAGAACACCAGGTACCGGCCCGGCTCGAGCCCGAGGGAGGCCCGCCGCGCGCGCGCCGCCGCCTCATCCAGCGGCTCGTGCAGGCCGTCGAAAAACACCATCTCGACCGGGGCCAGCCGCAGCTTGAGGCGCTCGAGCCACGTGAGCGCCGCGCCCTGGATGCGCGACTGCGAGATCCAGTGCTGGTCCAGATGACGCATACGGCGCAAGCGGAAGCCCTTCCAGCGCGAATTGGGCCGCTGGCTCATGTAGACGACCCTGGCGCCCAAGCGACGCGCCGCGCGGTACTGCGCGACGCGCCCCGAGGAAATGAACACGGCCACGTGGGGCCGTTGCGCCATGAGCGCGGCCACCACGCTGCGCGTCGCACGCGTGGGCGAGGACTCGATCAGCGTGCAAGGATGGGGAACCTCGTGCGCATAGCGCGCCGCACGGTTCACGACGAAATGCACCTGCGACTGCGGCCAGGCCTGGCGCACGCCCGCGGCGATCGCCAGCGCCTCGTAGTACTCGCCGACGCCCGACGGTCCGGAAACCGGCACGAATGTGATGCGGGGCACGGCCAGCGGCTGAATCTCGGGCGTCAACACGGGTTCTCTCAGGGAGGGCGCCACCATACCGCCACGCCTCACGCCGGTCGAGCCCTTGCACCCAACCCCGGGCCCGTCCATGCGACGGTTCCGCGCGCCGTGCATTCAACGTGTAGACTTCGCCGCCATCGTGAGTCGTGGCGTCGCACCGGAGGCGACGGCGGGAGTCCATGAACGAACTTGTCAGGCCCGGCGCGCAGGGCGCCGAGCGGCCGATACGCGTGCTGCACTTCGTGACCGGCGGCTTTTCGGGCGGCGCCACCCAGGTCGCCATTGCGCTGGTGAACGCCGCGCTCGCCGGCCCGCACATTGCGCCCCTCCTCGTGCTCAGGCGCAAGCGCCACACCGACCCGGCGCGTCTCGAGAAACTGCAGCGCGAGGGCGTGCCCCTGCGTACCGTGCCGGGCTGGCCGCACGTCGCAACGATATGGAGCCTGGTCAGGATCTGCCGCCAGTTCCGTCCGGACGTGCTCGTGGCGCATGGCTTCAGTGAGCATCTCTGGGGACGTTATGCCGGCCTGCTTGCCGGCGTGCCGCATCTGATTCATGTCGAGCACAACTCACGCGAACGGTACACGCGCTGGCGCCTCGCCCAATCGCGCTGGCTGGCAGCCCGGACCGATCGCATCGTCGGATGCTCGGAAGGCGTCCGCCGATACCTGCTCGCACAGGGCATGCCGCGCGAGCGCACGATCGCCATCCCCAACGGTATCCGCCTGGAGCCGTTCGCCGCAGCGACCGACCGCCCCTACATCGAGCGCACGCCCGGAATCGTGATGGTGGCGCGCTTCTCGAAACAGAAGGATCACGCCACGCTCATCAGGGCCGTGGCATTGTTGCGCGAGCGCGGACTGCAACCGCCGGTGCTGTTCGCCGGCGGCGGCAAGGCGCTGCATCGCCGGCCCCTGGAAAAGCTCGTGGCGAGGCTCGGATTGAGCACACAGGTACATTTTCTCGGGGTCTGCCCGAACGTGCCGGAGCTACTGATGACCCACCGCCTCGCGGTCCTGAGCACCAAGTATGAGGGCATGCCGCTGGCTTTGATCGAAGGCATGGCTGCGGGGTGTGCGGTCGTGGCCAGCGCCGTTCCCGGCGTGCAGGAAGTGATCGAGGACGGAGTCGACGGCCGGTTGGTGCCCGCCGGCGATGCACGGGCGCTGGCCGATGCCCTCGAGCGCCTGTTGCGTGACCCGGCCGCGGCCGCCGCGCTGGCCGACGCCGGCCGCCGCAAGGCGTTCGCGGAGTTCAGCCGGGAGCGCATGCACCAGCGTTACGAGGAGCTGTTCCGCGCCCTCGCCGCGCCGGAGGGCTGACCGCGCCCCCGACCGGGCTCAGGGATCGAGCGACCAGGCCTTTTCGAGCCACGGGCTCGGGCCCACCCGACGGTACCAACAGCTGCCGCCCCCGCGAATGGCTTCGGGGATCTTCAACTTGCCGGCGAACACGACGATGCGCGCGCCCGGCGGCGGCTGCGGGTCACGTCGATAGCTCGCGAGAAACAGGGGCACGCAGTGATATTTGAAGCTCACGCACCACTCCTTCGGCCAGAACTGCAATTGGTCGCGCGCGTGCACCTGCTCACTGAGGAAGTCCTGCTCGCGCCGATTGGGCGTGGAGGCCATGACCCCATGAGGATCGGCGAGATAGCGCTGTGGAATGTCCGCCAGCGACCCGATCTCGAAGCGCATGACCGACGAATTGCCGATACGCACCAGGCGCTGTGCGCGGGCCGGATTGAGCCAGCGCATGGGCTTGGGCAAGCCGAGGTCGTTGTCGCGAATCATGTGAAACGGACCAGGCCGCTCGAAGAACGGATCGAGGCTGCCGATGACGACGACGTCGAGGTCGAGAAACAAGGCCGTGCCGGACAGATCGAACAGGGGTTTCTGAAACAGCGCCAGCTTGCGCCAGACCAGGTCCTGCTCCCCTGCGGGCAGCTGGAACTCGGGTAGCGGGTACGCCTCGGCACCTGCCGGCACCGAGGCCGGGTCGTCGGTCATGCACACGAAACGGAACGGGCGCGACAGGTGCCGCTTCACGCCGGCATAGAGATGGTGGACGTACTCGGGGCCGAACTTGGTGCCCCATCGCATACACAGAATCGTAACGGGCGCGCCGGACATCAATGCCTCCCAGGTATTTACATGCCACTGGCGCGGCGGCGCATGCGGCAGCTCGCCGCTGCGGGCGATCCACGTCCTCCGGCCCCGACGAAGCTCTCATTTCATACCGAACACGACGCATCGTTGCAAGGATGCGCCACAGGCAGTGGCTCGCCCGCCCCGCAGGCGGGTATGCTCGCGCCCCCTCGTCGAATAAGACCAGTATGACGA
>QGUO01000333.1 GCA_003242495.1 Pseudomonadota bacterium
CGCTGCGCATGGTGGGCACGCTGCAGCTGCAGGGCCGCAATTACGGGCTGGTCCAAGGCAAGGACGGGCTCGTGCATCGCGTGCTGCCGGGCAACTACTTGGGACAGAACGACGGGCGCATCGTCGGCATCACTCATAACCGCATAACGATCGTCGAGATCGTGCCCGACGCCGTCGGCGGCTATATCGAGCGGCCAGCAGCGCTGGCGCTGAACGAATGACTCTCAGGGAGACAGGCAGAATGTTCGCTTCAATATCCGCCTCGCCCGCACGCCCGGGTGCGTCGCGCGCGGCTTCGCAAGGTGGGAGAAGTGGCCGGCGCGGGGTTCGTCGCACCGCCCTGCCATGGCAGGTGCTCGTTGCCCTGCTGTGCGGGTTCGGCGCCCAGGCGGCGCTCGCGCAGGCGGCGAATCGTCTGGAGAGCATTCAGGCGAACGCGTTGCCCGGCAACCAGATGCAGGTGACGTTGCGCCTGAGCGACGCGGCGCCCACGCCGCTCACTTTCACGGTGGACAACCCTGCGCGCATCTCGCTCGACCTGCCGGATACCTCCGTGGCCATGTCCTCGCGCCGGGTGGACGTCAAGCAGGGCGTGCTCGACACTGTCAACGTGGCCGAGGCCGGAGGCCGCACCCGGGTGGTGCTCAATGTCGACAACCTGGTGCCCTACGAGACCGAAGTCCGTGGCAACACCATCGTCGTCACCCTGAGCCCGGGCGGCAGCGCGCGTTCGCCGGTCGCATCGTCGATGACCGCCTCGTCGGCGCCGGTGCGCGAGGCCGCGCCCATCAGCGGGACGCGCAGCGTACGCAACATCGATTTCCGCCGCGGCAGCGACGGTGCCGGGCGGATCATCGTGGAGCTGACCGATTCACGCGTGCCGGCGGACCTGCGTCAGGAAGGCGGACGCATCGTCGTGAACTTCGCCAAGACCTCCCTGCCCGCCGCGCTCATGGAACGGCTCGACGTGGTCGATTTCGCCACCCCGGTCAACACCGTGGACGTGATGCGGGTCGCCGACGGCACACGCCTGGTGATTGCGGCCTCCGGCGATTACGAGCACCTGGCCTACCAGTCCGACAACACCTACACCATCGAGGTGAAGCCCGTCGTGAGGCTGCCGCCCGAGCTGCAGGAGCAGCGCGAATACACCGGGGAGCGGCTCACCCTCAACTTCCAGGACATCGAGACGCGCGCCGTGCTGCAGCTGCTGGCCGACACCAGCGGACAGAACATGGTGATCAGCGACACGGTGGGCGGCAATGTCACGCTGCGTCTGCAGAGCGTGCCCTGGGACCAGGCGCTGGACATCGTCATGCGCACCAAGGGCCTCGACATGCGCCGCGAAGGCAACGTGATGTACGTGGCCCCGGCAGCCGAGATCGCCGCGCGGGAGAAGGAGCTGGCGACCGCCCGCAAGGAGGTGCAGGAGCTCGCGCCGCTGCGCACCGAGTACCTGCAGGTCAACTACGCCAAGGCTGCCGATCTCGCCGCGCTGATCAAGAGCGGGACGGGCGGCTCCCTGCTGTCGGAGCGCGGCAGCGTCGCGGTCGATGCGCGCACCAACACGTTGCTGCTGCAAGACACGGCCGAGCGGCTGAGCGACATCCGTCGCCTGGTCTCGACGCTCGACATCCCGGTACGCCAGGTGCTCATCGAGGCGCGCATCGTGATCGTCAACGACGATTTCAGCCGCGACCTCGGCGTGCGCTTTGGCGCGACCGCGAGTTTCGCGCACGGCGGACGGGATGGCGCCGGCATCATCGGCGGCAACAATTTCGTGCGCGAGGACGATGAGTTCGCCATCGGACCGACCCCGATCGAGGGCCCGGGTACGACCCGGCAGAACTTCTTCCTCCTGCCCGACCCCAACGACCGCTACATGGTCAATCTTCCGGCGGCCAGCACCGCCGGACGCTTTGCCCTGACGCTGCTGGACTCGGATTACCTGGTCGATCTGGAACTGTCGGCGGCGCAGGCCGAAGGCCGCGGCGAGATCATTTCCTCGCCGCGTCTGATCACCGCCAATCAGCGCGAGGCTTCCATCGAGCAGGGCGTGGAGATTCCGTACCAGGAGGCTGCCTCGAGCGGCGCAACCACCACGCAATTCAAGAAGGCCGTGCTGAGTCTGCGGGTCACGCCGCAGATCACACCCGACAACCGCGTCATCCTCGACCTGACCGTGGCAAAGGACAGTGTCGGCCAGAACGTCCTGAGTGCCACCGGCGGCTCCGTGCCCAGCATCGACACGCGCGAGATCACCACCCAGGTGCTGGTGAACGATGGACAGACCGTCGTGCTGGGCGGCATCCTCGAGACCGAACGCCGCGAGGACACCAACAAGGTGCCGTATCTCGGCGACATCCCGGTGCTGGGGCGCCTGTTCAAGTCCACCTCGACCTCCGACAACAAGGACGAGCTGCTGATCTTCGTGACGCCGCGCATACTGCGCGAAGGCGCGAGCCTGTACTGACACCGGCCGCCGGCCGCGCGGGCACAGGGAGGTACCCGGGCGGCGCAGGCGTAGCGAGCGGGAATTTGCCCGCAGCGCCGGCGTGAACCACAATAGGCGGCCGCAATTCTGCGGCCGCTGTCGTTTACGCCTCGTGCATGGCACCTACCGCCTCCTCCCGCAACGTGTACCTGATCGGGCCGATGGGCTCGGGCAAGACCGCCATCGGTCGGCAGTTGGCGAAGTCCCTGCGCCTGGCGTTCCATGACAGCGACAACGAGATCGAGCGGCGCACCGGAGTCGACATCCCGTACATCTTCGAGCGGGAAGGTGAAGCGGGTTTTCGTGAGCGCGAGCGCGAGGTGATCGAGGCGCTGACGCAGCTCGACGACATCGTGCTCGCCACCGGGGGGGGCGCCGTGCTGCTGCCCGAGAACCGCGCGCGGCTGGCGGAGCGCGGACGGGTGGTGTATCTGAAGACCGGCGTCGAGCAGCAGCTCGAGCGTACCCGCCACACGCAGCACCGGCCGCTGCTGTGGACGGACGATCCGGAGGCCAAATTGCGCGAGCTCATGCTGCAGCGGGCACCGCTGTACGAGTCCATTGCCCAGATCACCGTCGTGACCGACGGCCGTCACGTGCGGGCGGTCACCGACGAAATCCTTGCGCGCCTGAAGGAGGCGGCGGCATGACGACGGTGCGCCAGGCCGCGCCGGCGGCGATCGAACGCGTGACCATCGAGCTGGGCGAGCGCAGCTATCCCATCGTCATCGGCCCAGGGCTGCTCGGCGACACCGCGGCGGTGCAATCGCTGGTGACCGCCCGCGACCTGTTGATCGTGACCAACGAAACCGTGGCGCCGCTGTACCTGGAGGCGGCGCAGCGCGCGCTCGGACCCGGGCGCCGCACCAGCACCGTCGTGCTTCCGGACGGTGAGACATACAAGACCCTCGAGAGCGTCTCGCGCATCTTCGATGCGCTGGTCGACGCACGCCTGAATCGCGACGCGGCCGTGGTCGCGCTGGGCGGCGGCGTCATCGGCGACATGGCCGGCTTTGCCGCGGCCTGTTACCAGCGCGGCATCGATTACGTGCAGATGCCGACCACCCTGCTCGCGCAGGTCGACTCCTCAGTGGGCGGCAAGACGGCGGTCAATCATCCCCAGGGCAAGAACCTCATCGGTGCCTTCCACCAGCCGCGCTGTGTCATCGCCGATACGCGCACGCTCGACACCCTGCCCGTCCGCGAATACCGCGCCGGACTCGCCGAGGTCGTCAAGTACGGGCTGATTTACGATGCGGCGTTCTTCGAGTGGCTCGATGCGCATGCCGAGGCGCTGGTGCAGCGCGAGGATGCGGCCGTGATGCGGGCCATCCGGCGTTCGTGCGAGATCAAGGCGCAGATCGTCGCCGAGGACGAGCGCGAGCACGGCCTGCGCGCCATTCTGAACCTCGGGCATACCTTCGGGCATGCCATCGAGACCGCCACCGGCTACGGCGAGTGGTTGCACGGCGAGGCCGTGGCCGCTGGCATGGTGCTGGCCGCGGATCTCTCGACGCGGCTGGGCTGGCTGCCGGCCGCCGACCGCGATCGAGCCGTGCGCCTGCTGGAGCGCTTCGGCCTGCCGGTGGCGGCGCCGCGCATCGGCGCGACGCAGGCCCGCGAGCTCATGGGCATGGACAAGAAGGTGCTCGGCGGCCGGCTACGGCTGGTGCTGCTGCGCTCGCTCGGCGCGGCCGAGGTCGTCGCCGATTATGACGCCGACGCGTTGCGCGAGGTGCTGGAGGCGCATTTCGGCTGAGTGTCTGTCCGGCGGGGGCGCGCCGCTTTTGCCACCTGCGCTGCGATGCGCGAGAATCTTCCGGCATGACAGCCGATCCCGCTGCGTCTCCGGTACCGGCGCCTTCCGCACAGAACCTGGCGCCCTATGCCTCGCACGAAGCGCACTCGCGCGGGCGGCGGTATGCGGAGCCGCCGCCGGGCTATCGCGGCGAATATCAGCGCGATCGCGACCGCATCATCCATTCCACGGCGTTCCGCCGCCTCGTGTACAAGACCCAGGTGTTCGTCAATCACGAGGGCGACCTGTACCGCACGCGGCTGACGCATTCGATCGAAGTGGCGCAGATCGCGCGCACCATTGCCCGCGCGCTGCAGCTGAACGAGAC
>QGUO01000334.1 GCA_003242495.1 Pseudomonadota bacterium
CTTCATGGGCCCGCCCGAGTCGCCCCCCGCCTCACGGTCCGGTCTCCTTCCTGCGACGCGGACGCGCCGCCGGAACCTGCTGTGTGATGCAATGGATGTTGCCGCCGCCCAGCAGGATCTCGCGCGAGGGCACTCCGATCACGCGCCGCTCGGGGAAGATCCGCTGCAGACGGCGCGCCGCCAGACGATCGGTCTTCGGGTCGAGCAGCGGCATGACGACCACCGAGTTGCCGATGTAGAAGTTCACGTAGGACGCGGCCAGCCGGTCTCCGGCGGCGCGTGCGTGCCCGCCCTCGCCCGCGACATCGAGTCCCGCGACCTCCTCGGGCGTGCGGTGCAACGGGCCGGGCTGCGGCAGCTTGTGCACCTTGAGCCGCCGGCCGCGCGCATCACGCGCCTCCATGAGGCGCTCGTAGGCGTCCAGCGAGATGCGGTACTGAGGGTCCCGCTTGTCGTCGGTCCAGGTGAGCGCCACTTCGCCCGGCCGCACGAAACAACACAGATTGTCGATGTGTCCGTCGGTCTCGTCGTCGACCACACCCTTGCCCAGCCAGATCACGTGGGTCACGCCCAGATACTCGTGCAACAGGATCTCGAGCTGACCGCGGTCGAGCTGCGGGTTGCGATTCGGATTGAGCAGACACTCCTCGGTGGTCAACAAGGTGCCCTGCCCATCCACGTGGATGGCACCGCCCTCGAGGACGAACGGCGCACGATAGCGATCGCAGCCTTCCACCTCGAGCACCTTGCGAGCCACCAGCGCATCCTGGTCCCACGGGAAGTAAAGCCCGCCGGCGATGCCACCCCAGGCGTTGAACCCCCAGTCGACGCCGCGCCGCTCACCGCGCCGGTCGACCACGAAGGTGGGGCCCACATCGCGCATCCAGGCATCGTCGCTCGACAGCTCCACCACGCGCACCGTCTCCGGCAGCATGGCGCGAGCGTTCACGAATTGCCGCCCCGAGACGCCTACCGTGACCGGTTCGCCGGTCGCGATCGCCGCCGCCACGGCTGCGAAGGCCTGCTGCGCCGGCTTGGCGCCGAGGCGCCAGTTGTCCGGGCGCTCGGGCCACAACATCCAGCAGCCGGCATGCGGCTCGAACTCGGCCGGCATCCGGAAACCGTCGCCCGCAGGCGTGGTCGTCAGCAGCCTGCTCATGAGGCACAGGGGACGGGACGCTGGCAGGACGCGGAGGGCATGGCGGAGCTCATTCCGCCGGGTCCGTGACCGGCTCCATGAGGGGGCGGCCCTTGTCGATCACGAATGTCGAGATCAGGCGCGCCGCGACCTTGCCGACGCTCCGGGTCTCGTGCACCACGTCGCGTGCGTTGTGGTAGGACTCGCCGGCCTTGATGCGCTGGACGGGCTGCCCGTCGACCTGAATCTCGAGCTCGCCCTCGAGCACGGTGGCGTACTCATCGCCCGGATGGATGTGACGACCGGTGCTGGTGCCGGGCGGAAAGACCGCGGCGGACACGATCACCTGCTTGCTAGGGTCGCCCGAAAGCGAGCTTTCCAGCAGGGTTTGGACGCTCGGCGCCGGCGGCTCGGCGCCGAGCGCGGGGTCGATCATGACGCATAGCAATGCGGCAAGCGCCAGCGTGTTTCGAATTCTCAAGCCCTCGTCCCTCCGAAAATGCCTCGTCGAATATACCTGGAGCGCAACGCGAATGATCCGTGAGCGCATTCGGCCTGCTCTTTTGCCATTGCTATGGATACCATCTTGTCGACACGCGCGGGAAGGGACTATAACCGGTCGCCTCACACGGGGAGAGACCGATGAAGAAGAGCACGCCAACGGTCGACCGGACACTCCTCTCCATACTGTGCGGCGGACTGCTCGCGCCGCTGACGCTGCTGCCGGACGCCGCGGCGGCCGCCGAACGGGTACTCGCCGAAGTCATCGTCACCGCCCAAAAGCGCGCCGAAAACGTGCAGGACGTGCCGATCGCGATCTCCGCGTTCGGCGCCGTGGAGCTCGAGGAACGCGCCATCGGCGACGTGGCGCAACTCTCGAACATCGCACCCAACGTGACGCTCGATGCCGGCACGCCCTTCTCCGGTTCGAGCAGCGTGCTCTCGGCGTACATCCGCGGCATCGGCCAGAATGACTTCGCGTTCAACCTCGATCCCGGCGTAGGTGTCTACCTCGATGGCGTGTACCTCGCGCGCACCACCGGCTCCAACCAGGACCTGCTCGACGTCGAACGCATCGAGGTTCTGAAGGGCCCGCAAGGCACGCTGTTCGGTCGCAACACCATCGGCGGCGCGATCTCGATCGTGACGCGCGAGCCGGGCGAGGAGTTCGCGTTCCGCGGCGACATCACCACCGGCAGCTACGATCGCTTCGGGGTGCGGGCATCGGTCGACCTGCCGCTCACCGACACGCTCACCTCCCTGGTCACCGTGGGCATGAAGAACCGCAAGGGCTACCAACGACGCATTGCCTTTCCCGCCGACGGGGTCTTCGCCTTCGACAGCTTCCAGGACTTCAAGGCCGCCGGCTACGACTCGGCGCCCCGCGAAGGCGGCGACGACATGTGGAACGCACGCGCCAAGGTGCGCTGGGATGCCGGCGGACCGGCGGCCTTCACGTTGAGCGCCGACTACACCGACATCGACCAGTCCGCCATCGCCAACAGCGTCCTGGCGATCACGCCCGTTCCAGGCCCGTTCGCCGGCGCGCCGCAGGACAATCTTCCGGGCACGGCGTTCGATCCGACGGCGAGCTCGGGCTGGTTGTTCGCCGGACTGTACAACTTCTGCATCGGCTCGACCCCGGCGGAGATCGCCGCGCGCAATGCCACCAACCTGTGCGGCCCGCGCGGCACGCCCCTCAATCCGCAGTGGATGCTGGCGCCGCTGGCAAGCGTCAACGTGGACGATGATCCGTTCAACGATCGCCTGCCATACGACGCGCGCTTCCTCCTCGACGATCCCGACCTCAGCTACGCCGACGGCAACAGCTTCTCGAAGCTCGAGAACTGGGGCGTCGCCGGCGTCCTCGACGTCGACCTGAGCAATACGATGTCGCTGAAGTCGATCAGCGCCTATCGCCAGATGGACTGGTCGGTCGGCATGGATCTCGACGGCTCGCCGCTGGCCATGCTGCACACCAGCTTCAACATGTATCAGAAGCAGTGGAGCCAGGAGCTGCAACTGGTCGGCAACGCGCTCGGCGAGCGTCTGCAGTACGTGGTGGGCGTGTATTACTTCAAGGAATCCGGCAACCTGAACGATTTCGTGACCTTCTCGGAGGGCCTCCTGCAGATCGACGGCCCGAACGACCTGTGGACCGAGAACTATGCCGGCTTTACGCAGATCGATTGGCGCATCACCGAGCTGGTGGGCATCACGCTCGGCGGGCGCTACACCCGTGAGAAAAAGCGCTTCGAAGGCTTCCAGTCCGACCTGCAGGGACACAACTACAAGCTCTTCAACTGCTTG
Organism: Pseudomonadota bacterium; assembly: GCA_003242495.1. GTDB lineage: Bacteria > Pseudomonadota > Gammaproteobacteria > Steroidobacterales > Steroidobacteraceae > Steroidobacter. The sequence continues at coordinate 3,449 of QGUO01000334.1, forward strand.
CCCGTCAGCGAGCCATGCCGCACGGCGCTCGATTTCCCGGACCCCGACAATCCATTGCGCTACTACGTGCCCGGAGAGCAGGAAAAGACGTTCAGCAATTTCTCCCCGCGTCTGGGCGTGCAGCTGCACCCTTCCCCGGACATGATGGCGTACGCGAGCTACTCCGAGGGCTACAAGACCGGGGGCTGGACCACGCGCCTGTCGAATCCGCTGCCCCCCGATCCCGAGACCGGCGTCGCCCCGGCGCCGGATTTCGACGAGGAGACCGCCGAGTCCTGGGAGGTCGGGGTGAAATCGCAATGGCTGGCCAATCGCGTGCAGGTCAATGCCGCGATGTTCAAGACCGACTACAACGGCATTCAGCTGAACTTCCAGCAAGGCGTGTCGCCGACCATCCAGAACGCCGGCGACGCGCGCATCGAGGGCGCCGAGATCGAGGTGCTCGCCGAGCTCGGCGGCGGCTTCAGCCTCACCGGCTCATGGGGCTACATCGACGCGAAGTACACCAGCGTGCTGCCGGAGGCGGTGGTCGCCCCCAGCCCGTTCCAGGCGGGCGTGTTCGTGGGCGCAGTACTGCCCAAGACGCCGCGCAACAAGTTCAATGTCAGCCCGCGCTTCGAATTCCCCGTGAGTAACGGCGCCACCCTGGTGCTGCTTGCCGATTACACACGCACCAGCCGGATGCGCAACGACACCGAAGGCACCTTCCTCCTCGAGCGCCCCGCCACGGACCAGCTCAATGCCGGCATCATCTATCGCAGTGCGAACGGGCATTGGGATCTGACCCTGGGCGGCACCAATCTCACCGACGATCGCTACCTCATCACCGGCCAGGCGCAGATTGCCGGCGGTCAGATTTACGGGACCTACAACCGCCCGCGGGAGTGGTACTTGATGCTGCAGGTCAGGCAATGACTGCGATGGCGCCGCGCCGGCTACCCTTATCCTTGCCCGACCACCTCGGGGGCGGTGGCCCGCTCCAGGGTCTCGAGCGCGACGGACTTGATCAGGGCGAACACCTCCGTGCCCTCTTGCAGCTTCAGCTGATGTATCGCATCGCGTGTCACGTGCGCCATCAGCACGATGTCGCCGACGGCCACGTGGACGGCGACCGTCGTCGCGTCGGACAGTGGCACGATGCGCGCCACCCGCCCCGCTAGCC
>QGUO01000335.1 GCA_003242495.1 Pseudomonadota bacterium
GAGGGGTGTTATGTCAGCCGTTCGCCGAGCATGACCAACGCGTCCACGCCGGCTGGTTGGCGTATGAAGCGGCCTCGAACAACACCGGGGTGAGGTATCGCGCTTGCTTCCATCCAGGCACGCAGGACCGGTTCAACCACGACACGATGTTGCGCCATGACGAGGCAGTCGCGAAGCGGGTCTGGCAACGCTTCATCGAATTCTTCAACGAGCATCTGCGCACTTGATACAAACATGAAAAAAATCGAACGTTCGACCCTCCTTGGGGCAGTGCGCGCCGGCTGGATCATGCTGGCCGCCGCGTGCATCGCTGGCTGCGCGGCGCGTCAGCCCGCCGCGCTGGGATCCCTCGCGGAGCGCACCGCAGATCTTGCTCAGGCGCCTGCCGAGCGCTGCGCCGAGCTCGTCGAGCGCATCCAGGCATGGCCGGATCCGACCACGCGCATCGAGCAGGCGACCTGGCAGCCTGCCCAGCCGAACCGGCAAGGCCCGTCGGGCTCGGCGTTGCCGCCCCATTGTGAAATCAATGCTTCGATGCGCGAGCGCACGGGCGTGGACGACCAGGTCTATGCCATTCGCTTCAGGTTGCGCCTGCCGCAGGCCTGGAACGGACGCTTTTTCTTCGAAGGCGGCGGCGGTCTCAACGGGGTGGTGGGCGCTGCCGTGGGGATGATCGTACCGGGCCAGCCCACTGCGCTCGAGCGCGGCTATGCGGTGCTCGCCCAGGACTCCGGCCATGACAATGTGCGCAACGCCGTGCCGGCGCGCGGCGGTGCCGCGGCATTCGGTTTCGATCCCCAGGCGCGTGCCGATTACGGCGGCGAGTCGCTTGCGCCCGTGACCCAGGCCGCGCGGGCGTTGATTCGCGCCTACTACGGTCGCGATCCGCAGCGCTCGTACTTCGTCGGCTGCTCCAAGGGCGGACAGGAAGGCATGTACCTCGCGCAGCGCCATCCCGAGCTGTTCGACGGCATCGTGGCCGCGGCGCCCGGATTCGCGTTGCCGCGAGCCGCCGTGGCGGAAGCTTGGGATACCCAGGCGTTCGCGCGACTCCTGCCGCGCGAGGAAGGGGGCGGGCAACCGGACCTGCGGGGGCTGGCGAGGACGTTCAGCGACGCGCAGCTCACGCGCGTGCGGCAGGCCATCCTACAGGCGTGCGATGTAGCCGATGGCGCGCAGGACGGTATCACCGGCGTCTGGGCCGACTGCACATGGTCGCAGGTGCAGCCGCATCTGCAGGCGCAGGTGTGCGCGGACTCGCCCGATTGCCTGAGCGAGACCCATGTCGAGGTGCTCGGCCAGATCCATGCCGGCGCACAGGACAGCGCGGGCAATGCGCTCTACGCCACCTGGCCGTTCGACGGCGGCATCGGAAGCGATGGCTGGCGGATCTGGAAGATCGGCTCGCCCGGCGGTGAAGTGCCGGCCATCAATGTCGCCATGGGCGCGCCGGCGCTGGCGGCGATCTTCACCACGCCGCCGGTCGAGCTCGGCAGTGATCCTGCCGCGGCGCTGCGCTTCGCCCTGGATTTCGATTTCGATCGGGACGCGCCGAAGATCTACGCGACGTCCGGGCCGTTCACGCGCTCGGCCTGGGACATGATCGGTGCCCGCTCACCCGACCTGGCCGCCTTTCGGGCGCGCGGGGGCAAGATGATCGTTCCTCACGGGGTCTCCGACCCGGTGTTCTCGGTGAACGACACGGTGGCCTGGTATCGGGAGGTCGATCGCCTCAATGCCGGCGAGGCCGCGAGCTTCGTCAGGGTGTTCGCCGTGCCCGGCATGGCGCATTGCGCCGGGGGACCGGCCACCGACCAGTTCGATGCATTCGAAGCGCTGGTCGCCTGGGTGGAGCAGGGCAGTCCACCGGACCGCATCCTGGCGACGGCCGGGCCGAACACTCCCTGGCCGGGCCGCAGCCGGCCCCTGTGCCCCTACCCGCAAGTGGCCCGTTACACAGGCGAAGGCAGCCTGGAGGAGGCGGCGAGTTTCCGTTGCGAGTGAGTGGACCCAGCGGGTGGACGCTCCGTTCGAGTGCGCGGGCACGAGCGCGAATTTGAAAGAAAGGAAGCTGGAGTCGACTGCGTCGCATTGATCGGGTCCGGGCCGGCCTGCTCGGTGACGTGAAACCCATCGGCGAAGGGGTCGGCGAACTTTGAATCGGCGACGGCCCGGGCTATCGCGTCTACTTCGTCCAGCGTGGCAGGGAACTCATCATCTCTGCCGCGGGGGCGAGTCGTCGCAGAGCCGCGATATCAAGGCCGGAACCCAATTTAGGTCTGGGAGGGGCAGCCATCAGAGCCAAATCGAAGACGAAGACCGTGCCGTTCGACTCGGCCGAATACCTCGACACTCCCGAAGCCATTGCCGCATATCTGCAGGACGCGCTGGAATCCGGCAGCGCTGCCGAGTTTCAGGACGCCCGGCGTGTCGTCGCTCGCGCGCGGCGACAAGAAGCGCGCGAGCGGCCATGAAGCAGGCAGCTCGTTGAACGTCTACGACCACGAGATTCCAATCGTCCCGGTCGAAGCGACCGAATTTCAGGAGAATTTTCAGGAACCGAGGGCCCCGGCCCCGCAAGGCGACGCTAAGTAGTTGTTTTAGCTGGTGGGCCGTGTAGGACTCGAACCTACGACCAAGTGATTAAGAGTCACCTGCTCTACCAACTGAGCTAACGGCCCATGCCTTCGGGTGCCTGGCGGACGCCCGGCGCGACGCATCGAAGGATGCGTTCCTCTGATGGCGAAAGATTGAGGTCTCGCGCCTTGCGGCGTTGTGACGCCGGCTTGGGGGCGCGAAGTTTAGCAGAAGTTTTTTGCCGACGGGAACACCTTTGTGGCATCGCCGTCAGCATGGCTGCTCTGCCTCGGAAGTCGCGAACTTGAATGACTGTGAGCGCGCGCGGATCGCCCCATCGCGATCCGCGCGGCTCACGACACGCCTGCGCGTCAGTGTCCGAAGCGCTCGCGCTCCACCGGCCGCCCACGGTGCCAGACCCCGACGATACGCGTCGAGGCGGCAATGTCGGCGGTCGGATCGCCGTCGAGCACCACCAGGTCCGCCGAGAGGCCCGGGGCGAGTCGGCCGCGGTCTTCCAACTCGAGCAGGGCGGCGGAGTTGGCGGTCGCGATCCGGATCGCCTCGAGCGGCGTCAGTCCGGCCTCCACCATGAGCGCCAGCTCCCGATGCTCGGCGACGCCCGGGATGCGGAAGGGATTGGCGCCGGAGTCGGTGCCGAACGCGATCTTCACGCCGGCCTCGTGCAGCGTCTTGAGATTGCGCTGGTTCGTGGCGAGCGCGCGGCGCGCGGCGGCCGCGCGCGGATCCTCGAGCGTCGTGCGCTGCCACTCCGGGTCCGCCATGCGGGCGCGCACTTCGGGGTGCACGGCATTCGCAAAGAATTCCGTTTGCATCCAGGCCGGCTGCTCGGCGTAGACGAAGGTGGCTTCGTCGAGCGCCAACGTGGGGACGTACCACACATCGTTCTGCTTCAGCAGCGCGATGAATTCCTCGTCCACGGGGCGGTCGCGCACGCCATGCGCAATGATGTCGGCACCGGCGCGCACCACTGCCTTGGCATCGTCGAGGTCGTGGATATGCACGGCCACCCGCAGCCCCTGGGCATGGGCTTCCTCGATCGCCGCGCGATACACGTCGGGGTCCAGTTTGGGCGCCGTGCCGCCGAAGCCGTCGAGCCACAGTTTCACGAGATCGGTCTTGCGTGCCGCCATCTCACGAATGGCCTCGCGGGCGGCTGCCACGTTCTGCGTGCGATAGACCTGATCGGGACCGAGGGGGAGGGCGCTTGCCGGGGGCGCGCCGTCGGGCACGCCGATGCCGCGGTCGGCGCCGAAGAGGTCGGCGCCGGGCTCCCGTCCGCTGTGCACCGCGGCACGGACGTCATAGAAGACCGCGCCATTCAGTCCCAGCGCCGTCACGGTGGTCACACCATAGGCGGTGTACTGGCGCAGCTGTCTCAGGATGTTTTCGCGGGTGTGCTGCTCGGGGCCGACCTCGAGGCCCGAGGCGATGCCGACGTGCGAATGGGTGGAGATCAGTCCGGGCATGAGGGTCTTGCCGCGGTAGTCGATGACGGTTGCATCGGCGGGCACGTCCACGGACTCGGCCGCGCCCACCGCGGCGATGCGGCCGTCGCGAATGACGAGGACGGCGTTGTCGAGGGGCGCGTTGGCGCTCCCATCGATGAGGCGTGCGCCTCGCAGGACCGTGGTGTCCTGAGCCGAGGCCATGAGCGGAAGTAAGGCGCAGGCGAGCGCCGCGGGCAGGATTCTGGAAAACCTCATTCGCAAGAAACTCCTCGGAAACCATCAAGCGCCGCAGCGCTGCGCGCCGCAGCATAGACAATGAGTCGGTGGATCGATATGCCGGGCTGGCGGTGGCGCTTGCCTGGGCACGCGAGATTCAGGACTCGTCGGTGCGTCCTCGCGAGCGGCCGGTCGGCTTCATGGCGCGCCCTCCCGCGCTCGAGCTCGATTGCAGGTCGAGTCGGGCGTGCCATGTCCGGTCAGGGGCGCTGCGTCAAGCGGTGCCAGGCGTGTGTGCGGCGGTGGGCTGTCCGGCCGCCGGGCAAAGC
>QGUO01000336.1 GCA_003242495.1 Pseudomonadota bacterium
TTGCGCGCCGCATTGGTGGACTCGCTGAGTATGCCGGGCATGGACGCTGGCGCCGTGACCCGGCCGCGTGCCGTTCGCCCCCCGGTGGACGTCACCCGTCCGCGTCCTGCCGGGGCGCGCAGCGCCGCCGCCCCGGCGCACCGACCACCGCCACGTGTCCTGGCTCGCATCCTGCTCGCAATGGGGCTCCTGCTACTGGCCTCGCTGACGCTCGTCTGGATGCTGCGTGAGCGCGCGCCCGGGCAGACACCCACACCGGCGCCCATGGCCGGGGCGGCCGGCGTCGTCCAGCCGCTTGCCGCGGTGGTGCAAGCCTTCATGGAGCGGGGCGACTGGAGCGACGCCGAGGTGGCCGCCTTGCATGCAAGACTGCGCGAGCTCGACGGTGCACAGCTCGCTGCCGTGTCCGGTGAGCAGTGGTTCCAGCGTTTCGTGGATGAGGTGCGCAAGCGCGTGAAGGAGCAGCAGGCGCTGGCGCGTGCGCCGCTCACCGTGCATTCCAGTGCGCTCGCCGCGCTGGCCGCGACCGTCGGGCTCGATCTGAGCCGGCCGGATGCGGCGCCGCGCATCCTCCCGAGCGGGCCATCGTCCGCGGCGCTCACGCATACCCGCGCGGACGCGTTGCCGGTGGAGCAGCCGGCGCCCGGTGCGACGTCGCCGACCGCAGGACAGAAAGCCAGTGCGCCACCGACCGCGAGACAGCAAGCCGGCGCAGCGCCGAGCGCGTCCGCCGTCGTCCAGGCCGACGGGTTGCCGGGCGAGCGCGCGACGGTCCCTGCACTGTCGGATGACGAGTCAACGGGAGAGCATGAGGCCGCGAAGCGCACGCCGCACGCACAAGGCTGCCGCGTCGAGCTGGTAGGTTCCCGGCGTCCGCTGTGCCACGACGTGCTGGCCTCCGGTGCGCCCGGGCCCTTGCTGGCGCTGATCCCGGCCGGGGTGCTCGACCGGGGCGGGGCGACCGGCTCCGCCGAACAGCCGATGCGTCGAGCGCGCATCGAGCGGCCGTTCGCGCTGTCGGTGCACGAAATCTCTCAAGAGGAGTTTCAGTTATACTGTAACGATACAGGCCGGCCTTGCCCTGCGCAGCCGTGGACGGGTTCCGACTATCCGGTGGTCAACGTGAGCTGGCACGATGCGCAGGCTTATGTCGAGTGGCTGTCTGCCTCGACCGGACAACGCTACAGTCTCCCGAGTGAGCTGCATTGGGAATACGCCGCGCGTGCCGGCGAGCGCGGCGCGGTGCCGGGCGGCGCGACGTTGTCGCCCACCGATGCGCATTTTTCGATGCACGGCGTGCAGAACCTGCCCGCGCGCCGGGTGCAGCCGTTCAATCGCAACGCTTTCCGCCTGATGCACATGCTCGGCAATGTGCGCGAGTGGGTGCAGGATCCCTGGACGGAAGATCTCAATGGGCGCACGGCCGCGCCGTCGAGGGAGGGCGCAGCGGCGCGTGTCGCCGCGGGCGCCATGCGGGTGGTGCGCGGCGGGTCCTATGCCGACGGCGCCGCCCGGATCAGGTTTTCGCTGCGCGAAGGTCTGCCCGAGGAGGCGCGCGATGCCTTCACGGGCTTCAGGGTGATGCGCGAGGTACCGTAATCGTGGGACGACCCAATCCGCTCGTGCTGGCCGGCGTCGTGGCCGCACTGGCCGCGGCGGGCGTGCACGCCCAAGTGCCGCCGGGCGCGACGCCCGGGGGCGCATTGCCGCGCGTGGAGTCGGCCGTCGAGCCTGCCGAGCCGGCGGGCGAGCTGTTGCGCGGCGAGCCGTTCGAAATTCCACGCGTCTATGACCGGCCGCTGGGTCTCGACGAAGGGCCGCGGCTGCACGTCGAGGCGTTTCGCCTCGAGGGCGCCATGGACCGTCCCGAGCGCGGCATCCGGGTCGCCGAGATCGAGGCGTTGCTCGAGGCCGAGCGCCAGGCCGGTCCGCAGCAAGGCTTCGCCATCAACCAGCTCCAGGAGGTGGCCGGCAAGGTGGCGGCCTGGTACCGCGAGCGTGGCTACATCCTCGCGCAGGCGTTCGTGCCCGAGCAGACCGTGGTCGACGGCGTGGTCGTCGTGCAGGTGCTCGAGGGGCGGCTCGCCGGCATTCGGGCGGAGGGCAACGAGCGTTACGGCGCACGCGTGCTCGAGCGGCCGTTCGCCGGGCTCATCGGAGCGCCCATTCACAAGGATGAGATCGAGTCGGCGCTGCTGACGCTCACCAATTATCCAGGCATTACGGCTTTCGGCGTGCTGGGCGCGGGCCGCGAGGTGGGTACCAGCGAGCTCACGCTGCGGGTTCAGGCCGAGGATCGCTTCGGCGTGCAGGCCGTGCTCGACAACTATGGCTCGCCCTTCGCCGGCGAATATCGCGGCCAGGTCACGTTTACCTACAACAATCCTCTGGGGCGCGCCGACCGCCTGCAGCTCATCGGGCTGTATGCGCTCGATTCCGCGGACCGCCACAATCGCGGCGCCTATTGGGGCGTCGATTACGAGATTCCGCTGTTTAGTCCGCGCGATTCCCTGCGTTTCGCACACTTGACGAATGCCTATGTCATCGGTGCGAACGCCGCCTCGGTCCTGGGCACACAAACCGAGGGCGAGACGCGGGTCGATGAGATCGGCTACCGCCACGACTTTGCGCGTACGCGCCTGGGCACGGCCAGTCTCGGCGCGGCGTTCAGCATCAAGCGCGCCGAGTTCGCCGCCCCGCCGGCGGTGATCTACGAGGACAAGCTCGCCACCGCGCGCCTCGATGGTGAGTGGGAGCGCATCGACACGCGCTTTCGCGGCGTGAATCGCGTGCAGTTCGCGTACACACACGGGTTCAAGGACCTGGCCGGCTCGCTGGGTGATTACGATCCGGCGAGCGCCATGGCCAGCCGCCTGGGCGCCTCCGGCAAGTTCGACAAAGTCACGCTCGAGCTGCGGCGGCTGCAGCGGCTCACCCGGAACACCTCCCTGCTGCTGCGCCTGGAGGGCCAGTACAGCGACGATCCGCTGGTGTCGCTCGAGCAGTTCTCGCTGGGCGGTCCGACCAGCGTGCGCGCCTATGCGGCCTCCGAGGTGCTCGCCGAGTCCGGCGGAATCGTTTCAGCGGAGCTGATGTTCCCGGTGCCGGGGCTCGCCGGCCGCCCGGCCTTCGGCGGTCTCACCTGGGGGCAGCTGCTGCAGCTCTCGGTGTTCGCCGACTACGCGTACGGCGAACTCAATCCGCCGCTGCTCCCGCTGCAGGATGCCAGCGTGGAGCTTTCCGGCGCCGGCGCCGCCGTGCAGCTCAGCGTGCCCGGACGGGTGTTCGCGCGGCTCGACGTGGCCACGCCGCTGGGCGACGAGCCACCGGGCAACGGCCGCGATCCGCAGGTGTATTTCCGTTTCGGCGCGGGCTTCTGACGAGGCCACTTGACGAGTCCACGACGAGGACAGCTTCTCATGCGCAAGCAATCCGCCAGGGCGAGCCTGTTGATCGAGCATATCCGCGCCGCCTGCATGCGCAGCACGCGCCTGTGCAACCTGCGGTTGCCCGCCGCGGCGCTGCTGAGTCTGGGATCGCTGTCGCCCGTGTTCGCGGGTCCGAGCGGCGGGGTGGTCGTTGCCGGACAGGGGACGATCTCGACACCGGTGGCCGGCACCACCGTCATCGAGCAGGCCTCGCCACATTTGCAGGTCGACTGGCGCAGCTTCGATGTCGCGGTCGGTGAGCGGGTGCAATTTCGACAGCCGTCGAGCGCTGCCGTGGCGCTCAACCGTATTCTCGCCCACAACCCGAGTCAGATCCTCGGCAGCCTCGAGGCCAATGGCAAGGTGGTGCTGGTCAATCCGAACGGTCTGGTGTTCGGGCCGTCCGCCCGGATCAACGTCGGCTCGCTGGTGGCGAGCTCGCTGGAGGTGGTCGGTTTCGATGCGACCAGCGGGCGTTTCAGCTTCGGTGACGTGTCCGGCCGGGCGGGCGCGGTGATCAACCAGGGCCAGATCGGCGCGGCGCCGGGCGGATCGGTGACGCTGCTCGGCGGACAGGTGAGCAACACCGGCAGCATCATCGCCGATTTCGGCACGGTGAACCTGGCGGCCGGCCGCACCGCCACCATCGATCTCGCCGGCGACGGCCTGCTCAGGCTGGAGGTCGATGCCGAGCTGGTCACCAATGCCGGCGGCGCGGCTGCGGCCGTGGACAACGCCGGGAACATCCAGGCCAACGGCGGCCGGGTGCTGCTCACGGCGCAGGCCCTCGACGGCGTCTTCGCCAATCTGGTCAACAACGACGGCACGGTGCGCGCCAATCGCATCGATCACAGCGGCGGCACCATCCGCCTGGTGGGAGCGGGCGGCACGGTGCGCTCGAGCGGCACGCTCGATGCCTCCGCCGGCGACGCGCTGAGCGACGGCGGCCGTGTGGAAGTGCTCGGCGAGCGCGTCGGACTGTTCGGCGAGGCGGTGGTCGACGTCTCCGGAGCGCGCCATGGGGGTACGGCGCTCATCGGCGGCGATTACCAGGGCAACAATCCACAGGTGCCCAATGCCGCCCGCACCTATGTCGGCGCGAATGCGCGCATCGCCGCCGACGCCGGCGCACCCGGGGACGGCGGGCGGG
>QGUO01000337.1 GCA_003242495.1 Pseudomonadota bacterium
CGCCCACCTTCACGCGATCGACGCCCTTGCCGAGGGCCACGACCTCGCCCGCGTACTCGTGCCCCAACACGCTGCCAGGCGGCAGGTCGAAGAACGGATCCTCGGTCATGTGCAGGTCGCTGCCGCAGATGCCGCAGCGCGCGACTTCGACGATCACTTCGCCCGGCCCGGGCGTCGGGTCGGCCACATCCTCGATCGTGAGCGGCTGGCCCAGCGCCTTGAACACTGCGGCTTTCATCAACGCCTCTTTTCCACGACGCATACGGCGCGGCCGACCTCGGCCCGCGCGCCTTGAGGAACCAGATTTTCGCGCAGCATGCCTGCGCCCGTCGCGGCCACTTCCTGTGTGATCTTCTCGGTCTCGATCTCGTAAAGCACTTCACCGGTCTCGAACGATTCGCCCACGCGCTCGTGCCAGCGCACCAAAGTGGCGCGGCGCATCTGCACATCGATGCGCGCGAGCTTGAGCGTCACCTGCATGGATCGGCTGCCTCGACACGTCACCGCCCGGATCACGGGGGCCGCCACAGGCATGCCTGTGCGATGGTGACGTGCGCCGGCGCTGCCGTCGCGCCTCACAGGGCAGCGGGAATGGTCGCTGAGCGCAGTCGACCAATCAACACAGGGAATGATCGGGCGCCGCCCGGCGTCGGCGCGCCCCGGCACGTTGCATCGGCTGGCGCGATGCGTAACACTTCAAATTCATCACATCGGTTACGAAATAATCGGCAAGCGCCCGCACGGGCGTGACGGCCATTTCGGGGACAGTGAATGCGAATCAAGAAGTCCGCCCGGGTGTCACTGGTTGCCTGTGCTGTGTTGGTCGCTGCGGGGTGTGCCGGCGATGCGTCCGATGCGGACAAGCTCGCGCGCGTCACGGCGCTCGAGCGACGCATCGCCGAGCTTGCGGCCGAGGCAACGCGCCTCGACGATGTGAGCCAGATCAAGCGCCTGCAGCGCATGTATGGCTTCTATTTCGACAATGCCCAGTGGGACCAGGTGGCGGATCTGTTCGCCGAGAACGGCACCATCGAGATTGGTCTCGATGGCGTGTACGCCGGCAGGGAGCGGGTGCGCGAATACTTGTACGCCCTGGGCGGCGGGAAGGCAGGCCTGCGCCACGGACAACTCAACGAGCACATGCAGGTACAACCGTTCGTGACCGTCGCGCCGGACGGACGCACGGCCAAGGCGCGCTGGCGGGCGATCATCCTCAAGGGCGAATTCGGCAAGGGCGCCTGGTGGGGCGAGGGGCCGTACGAAAACGAGTATGTCAAGGAAGACGGGGTCTGGAAGTTCAGTAAAGTCCACTGGTACCAGACCTACATGGTGCCCTACGAGGGCGGATGGGCGAAAAACCGGGATGTGAACGGCGGGATCTATGTGTCCGGCGAGCTGCCGCCCGATCGACCGCCCTCGGAGCGCTACGACGTGTGGCCGGGCGTATACATCCCGCCCATGCATTATGACAATCCGGCGACGTCACCGCCCGAGCGGCCGGCGCGCACGGCGCTCGGCAGCGAGCGCGATCCCGATCCGACCGTCGCCCAATTGCAGGACACCGTCGCGGCGCTCGAGAGGCGTATTGAGCGACTCGAGGACGTTGCCGCCATCGAGAAGCTGGTGTCGGCGTACGGCTATTATCTCGACAAGCAGATGTGGGACGAGTTCGCCAACCTGTTCGCCGACGATGCGACCATGGAGATCTCCAAGCGCGGCGTGTACGTCGGCCGGGCCCGGATCCGCGAGGCGCTGCACCTGTTCGGACCACAGTTCATCGAGTCCGGGCATCTTCACAATCACATCCAGCTGCAGCCGCTCATTACCGTGGCGCCCGACGGGCACACCGCCTGGGTACGCAGCCGCGTGTTCAGCCAGCTTGCCACGTACGAGGGCGTCGGCGTGTTGAGCGGCCAGATCTACGAAAACGAGCTCGTGAAAGAAGACGGCGTCTGGAAGTTCAAGCGCGATCACTCGTTCACCACCTACTTCGGCGACTATGAGCGCGGCTGGGCGCAAGGGGCCCGACCGTCGCCGCGGGTGAGCGAGAAGATTCCGCCGGACCGGCCGCCGACCCATCGCTACGATTCTTTTCCGGGCGTGTACGTCCCGCCGTTTCACTACCCGCATCCCGTGACCGGCGCGCCGATCGTGACGCCTGAGCTGGCGCCTTGACGGCAAGGACAGCCATGAACCGAACCTTGGGCGAGAACATGAACGACACCAACGAAGTGCGGGAAACGCGTGGCACAGCCACCAAGGTCGTGCTGCTCGCAGGCGCGGCGCTGGCGGCCGGCACGGCCTGGCTGGCGGTCGCGCAGAGCGGCGGCGAGTCGGACCGCAAGATTGCCGAGCTCCGCGCGCAGGCCGAGACGCTCGAGCGCACGGTGCGCCGGCTCGAAGACGAGCACGCCATCGAGAACCTGCAACGCAGCTATGGCTTCTTCATCGACAAGGCGTTGTGGAACGAGGCGGCCGACTTGTTCGCCGAGGACGGCACCCTGGAGATCGGCGGCTACGGTGTGTTCGTCGGCAAGGCTCGTGTACGCGAATTCCTTACTTCCCTGGCGCCACGGGGACTGACGCGCGGGCTGTTGTTCGATCATATGCAGCTGCAGCCGGTCGTGACCGTCGCGCCGGACGGCCGGACCGCGCAAGGCCGCTGGCGGAGCTTCGCGCAGGTGGGCGTGCATGGCGAGTCCGGCACCTGGGGGCTCGCCACGTATGAAAACGAGTACGTCAAGGAAAACGGCGTCTGGAAAATCAAGAAGCTGCACGCGTTCCGGCGTATGGTCACGCCCTACGAGGACGGTTGGGGCAAGACGGCACTGCCGAATACCACGCCAAAAAAGGAGCTGCCCCCGGATCGTCCACCGAGCGTGGAGTACGCGCCGTATCCTGATCCGTTCTCGCCCCCCTATCACTACAGCCATCCAGGCGCCGGCGGATAGCTGCCCGGATTGCCTGGAGTCGTTTCTCGGAACGGGGTATCGTGCCGCGGGAGTTCACGGCCGGACCGAGGGAGCGATGTTCCGAGATGCAGACCTTGGCGTGAGACCGTGCGACATCGACGCGCATGCCCTGCACGCCATGATCCTGGAGCGCTGCCGGCGGCCGCTCGGGCACGAGATGAAGAACGCCGTGCAGAGCATGTACGCGGGCATCGAGGTCCTCGCCAAGAGCCTCGCAGCCGGCCCCGCGGCGCGCGTGTCTCCCGAGCAATGTGTGATGCTGCTGCGCCAGCAGTTGGACGGCCTGCAGACGACGCTCGGCCGAATTCTCGACGACGTGGCGCCCGAGCGGACGGCGACGCAGACCTTCGATGCGGCCGCGGTCTTGCGCGACCTGGCACGGTTTCTCTCCACGGATGCCGCGGTGGCCGGCGTGAAGCTGCGCCTGGCGCTGCCGTCGCAGGCGCTCGTGACCGCGCGTCCCCATGTGGCGCGCAGTGTGCTGTTGGGATTCTTCTTGAGCTCGATCGACGCCTTGCGTGGCGGCGGTGAGCTGGCGATTGCCGTGCGCGAGGAAGCCGGCCGCACGCGGGTGGAGTTCGCGCTCCAGCGCGATGCTGGCGCCTGGCCTGCGGCGCAGGATGCGTCGTCGCTGGATGCACGGTACCTGCGCACGACGGCAGATTCATTGTTGGCGCTCGAGCAGGGTGAGTGCACCTGCGAAATGTTGACGGAGAGCACTGCGCGTCTCAGCGTGACGTTGCCCTCGGGGTGAGGGCGCCTGCGTTTTCCAGCCGTACGGGCCTGCGCTACCATGCATGGGAGGGATGACGGAGGAACGGCAGTGTCGGCGCAAACGATACGCATCCTGGTCGTCGACGACGACCGCGACGTGGCCAACAGTCTCACTCTTTTGTTGAGCATGGAAGGGTACGAGTCGCGCTCCGTCTACGAGGCACAACAGGCCGCTTCGGAAGTGGAAGCGTTTCGTCCCGACGTGGTGCTGCTCGACATCGGGCTGCCTGGCATGGACGGCTACGAAGTCGCGCGGCAGATCCGTGCGCGCGACGGACATCAACCGGTGCTGGTCGCGGTGTCCGGTTACGGGCGCGAAGAGGACCGCCGCCTGAGCGAGCAGGCCGGCTTCGATGCGCATTTCGTCAAACCCATGGAGCTCGGCGAGCTCGAGCGACTGCTCGACGCCCACGGATTGAAGTGACGCGGCGGCTCAGTTCGGGTCGCGCGTGAGCGGCACGAAGCGCACCGGTGTGATGCTGCGGCGGCTCACCTCGTTGCCGGCGCCTTTCTCGATCAACTCCAGGCTCTGTACGGCGCCGGGCGGCCCGACTGGTACGACCATGCGTCCGCCGGGCGCGAGTTGGTCGATGAGCGGTTGGGGCAGGTGATCCGGCGCTGCCGTCACCACGATGATGTCGAACGGCGCATGCTCGGGCCAGCCCGCATAGCCGTCGCCCGCACGCACCGTGACGTTCTCGTAACCGAGGTCTGTGAGGGTGCGCGCGGCGCTGCGCGCCAACGGTTCGACGATCTCCACCGTATAGACGTGCTCGACCAGGCGGGACAGCACCGCTGCCTGATAGCCCGAGCCGGTGCCGACCT
>QGUO01000338.1 GCA_003242495.1 Pseudomonadota bacterium
CTCGAAGCCGCATACCGCGCGCGAGCGCGGATCGACGATGGGCTGGAAAAGAGTGCTGACCCGTTCCGCGCGCACCAATTGGGCGAGCTCCTGCGCCGCGGCGTCGAGGCGTCGCAATCGCAGGGTCGGCGAGTCTGAGCGCAGGTCGGACATGCGAGCCAGTCAGGCGCGGATCATGCGCCGTCGATCGAGCAGTACGTGACGAATGCCGGCACCGTACTGGTCTTCGCGCCACGGGATCCGAGAAGCACATCCCAACATCCGGGCGTAAACCTGGCGCGAGGCGCGCCGGGCGCTGCGGTCTGTGACGCAGTTCGCATTCACTGCGCTCCGACCCAGCGCAGTCCGATCGGCCCGCCGGCGTGACGCAGCGCAGCCCGGCCGGCGCGGCCTGTCAGAGTGTCCACCGCTGGGGCGATGCGCCGCACGCGCGTCGACGCCACCGCTCGATGGCGCCCACACGCCCGGATGGGTTCAGCGCTTCATCGCGTCGAAGAACTCGGCGTTGGTCTTGGTGTCCTTCATCTTGTCGATCAGGAACTCGATCGCGGCGAGCTCATCCATCGGATGCAGGAGCTTGCGCAGGATCCAGATCTTCTGCAGTTCTTCAGGCGAGGTGATGAGCTCCTCGCGACGCGTGCCGGAGCGATTGATGTTCACGGCCGGGAACACGCGCTTTTCCGCGACGCGCCGGTCGAGGTGAATCTCGGAGTTGCCGGTACCCTTGAACTCCTCGTAGATCACGTCGTCCATGCGCGAGCCGGTGTCGATGAGCGCGGTCGCGAGAATGGTGAGCGAGCCGCCCTCCTCGATGTTGCGTGCCGCGCCGAAGAAGCGCTTCGGGCGCTGCAGCGCATTCGCGTCCACACCGCCGGTGAGCACCTTGCCCGAGCTTGGCACCACGGTGTTGTAGGCGCGTGCCAGACGCGTGATCGAATCGAGCAGGATCACCACGTCGCGCTTGTGCTCGACCAGGCGCTTGGCCTTTTCGATGACCATTTCCGCCACCTGCACGTGGCGGGTGGCCGGCTCGTCGAACGTCGAGGAGACGACCTCGCCGCGCACGGTGCGCGCCATTTCGGTCACTTCCTCGGGCCGCTCGTCGATCAACAGCACGATCAGGTACACCTCGGGGTGGTTCGAGGTGATCGAGCTGGCGATGTTCTGCAGCAGCATGGTCTTGCCGGCCTTGGGCGGCGAAATGATCAGCCCGCGCTGACCTTTGCCGATGGGAGCGACCAGGTCGATGATGCGCGCCGTGAGGTCCTCGCTCGAGCCGTTACCGCGCTCGAGCTTCAGGCGCTTGGTCGGATGCAGCGGCGTGAGGTTCTCGAAGAGCACCTTGTGCTTGGCGCCCTCGGGCGAATCGAAGTTGATTTCGCCGACCTTGAGCAGCGCGAAATAGCGCTCGCCATCCTTGGGCGGCCGGATCAGGCCCGAGATCGAATCGCCGGTACGCAGGTTGAAGCGGCGGATCTGGCTCGGGCTCACATAGATGTCGTCGGGCCCGGCGAGATACGAGCTGTCGGCCGAGCGCAGGAAGCCGAAGCCGTCCTGCAGGATCTCGAGCACGCCGTCGCCGTAGATGTCCTCGCCGCTGCGCGCATGCGCCTTCAGGATGGAGAAAATGATGTCCTGCTTGCGCGAGCGGGCAAGGTTCTCCAGGCCCATCTTCTGCGCGATCTCCACCAGCTCCGGCACGGGCTTGAGCTTCAGCTGCGTCAGGTTCATCGACTGACGCGAGGCGGCGAGCTCCGAGGGCGAGATGATGCCGACGTCATCGGCATCGAAATCATCGACCGGCAGCCCGTCCGCTTGCGCCTGCTGGCGCTGATTGCCGCGGTTGCCGTCGCGGCCGGAGCGGCCGCCCTTGCCCGGCCGGTTGCGGGCCTGGTTGCCTAGATAGCCTCTCACAGTTTGCCGTCCAGAAATGCGGCCAGGTCGGGTTTACGCAGGGCACCGACTTTCTGACCCTCCACCTGGCCGTTCTTGAAGAGGATCAACGTCGGGATGCCGCGCACATTGAAGCGCTGCGGCGTCTTCGGGTTCTCGTCGATGTTGAGCTTGGCGACCGTCAGCTTGTCGCGGTACTCCTCGGCGATCTCGTCGAGCATGGGCGCGATCATCTTGCAGGGCCCGCACCATTCGGCCCAGAAATCGAGCAACACCGGGCGGCGGGCGTTGATCACGTCATCCTCGAAACTCGCATCGGTGACGTGCAAGATCGTGTCACTGCTCACCAGAAAGTACCTCCAGCTTGTGCCAGCATTGTTTGCTTTGCGTTTGACGGTCGTTGGCGTTGACGGATCGGAATTCGCTTTGCGACATTAAATTTCGGGACCGAGCGGGCGGGATGACCGTAAATCGAGTGACTGCGCGTGCTCGGTCGGGCACAATGTCGCAACGGGTCGAAAGTTGTCTACCGGGGTTGTCTAACGGTTAGGCGCCTGGATCAACTTCAGTTGGGCGATGCTCATGCTTCGATGTCAGCCAGCGCTCGAACCCGACTTCAAGCCCGGCCAGAGGGCCGGTCCCTGCTCCGCGGGGCTTCGCCCCCGGAGGCCACCCTTCGGACCTGGGGGCCTGGCGCACTGCTGACGTCCTTAGGTGGACGGACTTGCGGGTGCCCCCGACGGGATCGTCTGTAATCGTCTTTAAATAGACGGTCTCAAACAGACGGAGGTGCTTGGAGCCGGTAGTCCGGTCGTCGGGGCGGGCGCGGATGAGTCCGCTTCAATTGGCCCTATTAGAACCGGGCGATGGGCAATTTGCAAGCCTCCGGGGCGGGGGCATGGGCCGCGCCCCCCACAAACGACGTTGCAGGCAAACCAACACGTTTCAGGCAAACCGACACGACATCCACGAACCCAATCATCGACTCACCGGTTACCCATTGGTCGACCCACTGGATCGATCGTTCAACGCAACTTCACACTCAGCGGAAAATCCTGATACCTGATGCCCGACTCTCATCTCACCGAACTTTCCTTCTCGAACCTGCATCTGCCGGAGTCCTTGCAGAAGGGGCTCGCGGACGCCTCCTTCGAGCGCTGCACTCCCATCCAGGCGCAAACCCTGCCGCAGGCGCTCGCCGGGATGGACATCGCCGGACAGGCTCAGACCGGCACGGGCAAGACCGCCGCGTTCCTGGTCGCCATGTTCGCTCGCCTGATTCGGGAAGCTGCGCCGCCCTCGCGCACTCTCAATGCGCCGCGGGCGCTCATCATTGCTCCAACGCGCGAGCTGGCGATACAGATCCATCGTGACGCCGAAGTCCTGGGTTCGCACACCGGCCTGAGACTCGGTCTCGCCTTCGGCGGCGTCGATTACGACAAGCAGCGTCAGCACCTCGAGCAGGGCGTCGACGTGCTGATGGGCACGCCGGGACGGCTGATCGATTTCTACAAGCAGCGCGTGATCGATTTGCGTTTCGTGCAGGTGCTCGTCCTGGACGAAGCCGACCGCATGTTCGATCTCGGCTTCATCAGCGACATCCGCTACATCCTGCGCCGGCTGCCGCCGGCCGAGCAGCGCCTGAACATGCTGTTTTCGGCGACGCTGTCGCAGCGCGTGCTCGAGCTCGCCTACGAGCACATGAACGATCCGGTGCAGGTGCGCATCGAGCCGGAGAAGATGACGGTCGATCGCATCCGTCAGGTGATCTACTACCCCTCGATGGAAGAGAAGCCCAGGCTCCTGGTCGGACTGCTCAAGCAAATGGATCCGCGCCGCAGCATGGTGTTCGTCAACACTCGGCGCGGCGCCGAGCAGATCGAAGCCATTCTGCGGGCGAACGGCATCAATGCCGAGGCGATCTCCGGCGATGTTCCGCAACGCAAGCGCCTGCGCATGCTGCGTGACTTTCACGACGGCACCCTGCCGGTGCTGATCGGCACGGACGTCGCCTCGCGCGGCCTGCACATCCCGGACGTGAGCCATGTGTTCAACTACGATCTGCCGCAGGATCCGGAGGATTATGTCCACCGCATCGGCCGCACGGCGCGCGCCGGCGCGGAGGGCGACGCCATCAGCTTCGGCTGCGAGGAGTACGTGATGTCGCTGCCCGATATCGAAGCGTACATCGGCCGCAAGCTGCCGGTGGCCCCGGTGCCGCTCGAGCTGCTGCCCGACATCAAGCCCGCCGAGACGCGCCGCAGACAGCGGCGTGAGGCGGGCGCGCGTGGTGGCGAGCGCCGCGGTCGCCCCGCACGGCGCGAGGGCGCTGCGACCCGCCAAAGCACCCGGCGCAGACGGCCGGCCGAGCCCGCGGTGCAGGCGGCGCAGACCGAGACCGCCCCGCCGCCGTCCGGCGAAGCGCCCCCTGCGCCCGACCCGGTAGCGGCCTCCGCTGATCGTCCCAAGCGCCGGCGGCGCCGGCGCCGCGGCAGCAAGCCCGCGGGAGTCGAGCAGCCGCCGAGCCCGCCGGACCAGGGCTGAGCGCCGTCGCGGCCGCACGCGCTCGCCCCGGGCCAGGGCCCCTTATCGCATGCAGGGCGGCGCCGGCTCGGTCAGCAGCGCCGCCACGCCGGGAACGGCGGGGAACTCCTCGATCCCCCCGGCGGCAAGCGCG
>QGUO01000339.1 GCA_003242495.1 Pseudomonadota bacterium
CCGTCAAGATGACGACGCGCCCCCGAGCGTCTTCAGAAACGCCTGGAACCTCGGCCTCATGCACGTGTTCGCCAGGCCAAGGCGACCTCGAGACCTGGCGGATGCGCCCGCTCAGGAAGATTCGCCGGGCTGATTGCAGGGATGGAGCGGTTGCTCGCCGCGCAATGCCCGCACGACGTCCTCGGTGCTGCGGCGACGCAGCTCCGCGAGCGCTGCCGCCGAGGAGAACGCGATGTGGGGCGTGGCTACGACGTCCGGCCGCTGCGTCACGCTCGCCGGCGGCGAGGGCTCGCCCTCGATGACATCCAGGCCGGCGGCACGCACTCGCCCCGCCTCGAGGCCGCGCACCAGCGCGTCATTGTCGATGAGCGGGCCGCGACTGATGTTCACGATGATCGGCGTGCGCTGCAGGCTGGCGATGAACTCGTCGTTCACCATGTGGCGATTGTCCGCCGTGAGGGGCGCCGTGAGCACGATGCCGTCGGCCTCGCGCTGCAGCGTGGCGATGTCGGTGACGAAGATGCCCGGTTCCAATTCGTGCCCGACGGCGTGTTTCGCGACCAGACTCGGGCTCGTGACCAGCACACGGCAGCCGAAACCGCGCGCCAGCTTGCGGGCCGTGGCCGCGCCGATGCGTCCGAAGCCGATCACCGCGACCGTCATGTCGGCGACGCGATGCAAACGCGCGGCGGCTGGATTCCAGTTACCCGCCTTGACGTCGCGATCGAACAGCGTGATCCCGCGCCACAGGTCGAGCAACAGCGCGACGGCGTGATCCGAAACTTCCTGCACGCAATAGTCGGGTACGTTCGTCACCCATGCGCCGCGCGCCGTGGCGGCGGGGATGACGATGTTGTCGAGACCGACACCCAGGCGCGCCACGATCTTGAGCGTGGCCGGCCGCGCGATGGCGGTCGCCGAAACCTGCGCCCAGCAGGTCATGATGGCGATGGGATCGTGCTCGGCCACCATGGCCTCGACCGTGGCGGCATCGGGAGTCTCGATGGGACCGGCCACCAGCTCGTAGCCGGCAGCCTCGAGAATGCCCCGCTCGATATCGACGTCCGGCCAGGGATGATCCGTCAGCAATACCTTCTTGCTCACTCGTTCTCCGGAATGTAATGCAGGTGAATGGAATGACGGCGGCCACGCCGTCCTGACGGCCGCTCAGCGCAGGCCGCTCGCGGCGAGGATCGCCGGGATGTGCTCCTCCCACCCCATGGTCATCAGATGCACGCCGGCCGCGCGCGGACGAACCTCGCGGATGATGCGCGCAGCGATATCGATGCCGGTGCGAACTTCGGCCTCACTGTCGCCGGCGACGGCGTCCAGCTCCTCGATGAATGCTTCCGGCACCTTGATGCCCGGCACGTTGGCGTTGAGCCAGCGCGCCATTCTGGCGGACTTCAGCGGAATGATCCCGACGAGCAACGCGATGCGCTCAGGCTCGAGCGCGGCAACGAAGCGCTCGAGCGCCGCGCTCTCGTAGAGCGCCTGCGTTTGCAGGAACTGCGCACCCGCCGCGATCTTGCGGCGCGTGTTGACCACCTCGCCGTCGAAGTCGCTGGATCCCGGGTTGGCGGTCGCCCCGACGAACAGATCCGGCGCGCCCTTGAGCGCATTACCCGCGAGATCACGTCCCTCGCGCAGCGCGCACGCGGCGCGCAGCATGTCCGAGGCCGTCATTTCGAACACCGGCTTGGCCTCGGGATGGTCACCGTTCTGCGGATGATCTCCGGTCATGAACACCAGATTGCGAACCCCGAGCAGCGCTGCACCGAGCATGTCGGCCTGGATGGCGATGCGATTGCGGTCGCGCGCGGTGATCTGCACGATGGGCTCGACGCCGCGCTCGATGAGCAGTCGGCCAACCGACTTCGGCTCCACCGTCATGCGGGCGCGCGGCGAGTCGGTGAGATTGATCCCGTCGACCAGGTGCTTGAGCGCATCCGCCTTGGCGAACAGCTCGCTGAGGTCCGTGCCCTTCGGCGGCGTGAGCTCGGTGGTGACGACGAACTCGCCGGCGCGCAGCTTGTCGGCGAGGCGGCTCATTGCGGCTTGGCGAGCGAATAGTCGGTCTGCGTACGGAAGTACTCGATGAAATAATCGAGCGACTCCGGGTTGGGCATGGTGTCGCGGTTCGCCGCCTTCTCGGGTGCAACCCCCATCAGGATCTTGCGCACCGGCACTTCCATTTTCTTGCCCGAGAGCGTCATCGGGATGTCGGGGACCTGGTAGATCTTGTCCGGCACGTGCCGCGGCGTGTACTCGCGGCGCAATGCGCCGTTGATCTTTGCAACCAGCTCTGCCGTGAGCTCCACGCCCGGGCGGAGCTTCACGAACAGCGGCATGAAGAAGCGCCCCCCCGGCAGGTCGAGGTTGACGATCAGCGAATCGAGCACCTCGTCGATGGTGGCCAGCACCCGGTAGACTTCCGCAGTGCCGATGCGAATGCCGAAACGATTGAGCGTCGAGTCGGAGCGGCCTAGCACGAAGCAGCCGCCGCGCTGATTGATCTTGAAGAAGTCCCCGTGGCGCCAGACACCGGGGTAATCCTGGAAGTACGACTCGAGGTAGCGCTGGTTGTCGGTGTCGCCCCAGAAGTACAGCGGCATGGAAGGCGTCGGCTCGGTGATGACCAGCTCACCCACCTCGTCCACCACGCTCTCGCCGTGCTCGTTGTAGGCGGCCACGGCGAAGCCCAGCGAGGGCGCCTGGATCTCCCCGGCATACACGGGCTGGGTGATCACCCCGCCGACACAGCCGCAGCAGAAGTCGGTACCGCCGCTGCCGGTCGCCATCCACAGGTCGCGCTTGACGTTTTCGTAGAACCAGGCGGCGCACTCGGCGCTCACCGGCGAGCCGGCCAGCATCACGCCCTTGAGGTGCTCGAATGCGAACTTGTCCTTGGGCACCACGCCCGCCTTGACCATGTTGTCCACGGCGGCGGGGCTCGAGCCGCACAGCACCGTTCTGCTTTCCTCGACGATCTTCCAGAGCACATCGGGCTCCGGCCAGGCCGGATTGCCGTCGTACAGCACCGGCACCACGTCGTTGAGCAAGGAGCTCGCCAGGAAGTTCCACATCATCCAGCCGGTGGTGGTGAAGAAGAACAGGCGATCGCGCGGATGCAGCTCCATGTGGAAGTTCACCAGCTTGAGCTGCTCGATGAGGATGCCACCGTGACCGTGCACGATGGCTTTCGGCAGCCCCGTCGTGCCGGAGGAGAACAGCACCCAAAGCGGATGCTGGAACGGCACCTGCTCGAACTGGAACTCCTCGCGGGAGACCGGCGGATGATCGAGCACCTGCTCCCACAGCAACGCATTCGGCGTGGGCAGCGTGCGGTTCTCACGCTCGAGGTACGGCAGGAAAATCACCCGCTCCACCGAGCCGACCCCTTCGATGATCTGGGCGAGCTCTGCGCGACGGTTGAACAGCTTGCCCCCGTACTGATAGCCGTCGACCGCGAACAACAGCTTGGGAGCAAGCTGCGTCAGCCGGTCGAGCACGCCACGGGTGCCGAAGTCCGGCGAGACGCTCGCCCAGATCGCACCGACGCTGGCGGTCGCAAGCAGCGCGATTATCGTCTCCGGAATGTTCGGCATGTAGGAGGCGACACGGTCTCCCGGTTTGATCCCGAGCTTGCGCAGCTGCGTGGCGAGGACGCGCACCTTGGCGCCGAGTTCCTCCCAGGAGAGCTCGGTCAGGGGCATGCGTTCGTTGAGGTACAAGAGCGCTTCGGCGCCGGGCCGCTCGTTGCGCAGCACGTGCTGCGCGTAGTTCAGGCGTGCGCCAGGGAACCACTGCGCACCGGGCATCCGGCGGTCGCCCAGCACTCGCTCGTAGGGCTGCGAGGACTCCAGGCGCATGTACTCCCAGATCGCCCCCCAGAAACCTTCGAGGTCCGTGGTCGACCAGCGCCACAGCTCCATGTAGTCCTTGAACTTGAGCTGGCGATGCTCCTCGAGCCAGCGCATGAACGCCACGAGATTGGAATTGGCCAGCCTCTCCGGGCTGGGCGTCCATAGCACATCGCCTTCTTTGACCACTTTTTCCAACGCTCCCATACCGATGCATGCAAAATCGGGACGCAACCTTAGCCGCCCCCGCGAGCCGGCGCAATGCACGTCTGCGCCACCAGCCCGCGAAATTTGCCCGAGAGCGAACTCCTTGGCTCGACAGCGAAGCAGCCGGGTCTTCGCCGTCGGTGGGGTGCTGCGCGGCCGTGTGCGCGACGCCCGCGCACGGCCGCGCGCCGGCGCAGGTCAGCCGCTCTTACGCTGCCAAAAACGCTGCATGGAGGTGTTCACCGAACGCTCCGCCGAGAGCAGGGTGTTGTGCAGCAGCATGGTCACGGTCATGGGGCCGACGCCGCCGGGCACCGGGGTGATGGCCGCGGCTTTGCGGCGCACGCCCTCGAAATCCACGTCGCCAACCAGCCGGCCATCACCCCGGTGCCCGGCGGCGTCGGCCCCATGACCGTGACCATGCTGCTGCACAACACCCTGCTCTCGGCGGAGCGTTCGGTGAACACCTCCATGCAG
>QGUO01000340.1 GCA_003242495.1 Pseudomonadota bacterium
CTCATTCCCCGGCGCCGTAAAGAGTTGAAAAAGAGCACGCCAGGAAGCGCCCCGGCCCCGCGCCCATAGGGGACCCCAGCGAGCGGGGGGGGGCCCAGCCCCGCCTCGCCCAGCACCGCCTCGACCATGGGCAGCACCAGCTCGGCATGTCCGCGCGGTGTCTCGACGCTGCGCTCGATGACGGTACCGGCCGTGCGCAGCACGACCGAGCAGCGCTCGGTTGCAGTATCGATGGCCAGTACGTTCACGGGATCATGCGTGGCAGGTGATGGAGGTCGATGCGCGCAATGTCCGGGAAGGCAGGCCTCGCGGCGCGCGGTGCGGGCTCAGGGTCGTCATTGTCGCGCAAACGGCTCATGACGCGCCAGCGCCGAGGCGTCCGCGCAAGAAGGCGCATACGGCAGACAGATCGGCGGTGCGTCGCATGGGCGGCAGGCTGTCGAGAAAGATGCGACCGTAGGGCCGGGTGCGCACGCGCTGGTCGCACAACATCACCACGCCAAAGTCCTCGGGACCGCGGATCAGACGGCCGACGCCCTGCTTGAGCGCGATGACCGCCTGCGGCACCTGCTCCTCGAAGAAGGGATTGCCGCCGCGCCGCTCGATGGCCGCGAGGCGCGCCTTGAGCACCGGATCGTCCGGCGCGGCGAACGGCAGCTTGTCGATGACCACCACCGACAAGGCCGCACCCTTGACGTCCACGCCCTCCCAGAAGCTGCTGGTGCCGAGCAGCACGGCCTGACCCGATTCCCGGAAGGCCTCGAGCAGCGCCTCGCGCGGCGCATCGCCCTGCACCAGCAGCGGCCAGGGCGGGTGCTGGCCCCAGCGCCGTGCCAGCATGTCGGCCGCTTCGCGCAGCGCGCGATGGCTGGTGAACAGCAGGAACGCCCGCCCGCCGCTTGCCTCGAGCACCGGCAGGGCCGCCTCGACCACCTGCTGCGTATGGCGCGCCGACGAGGGCGCATCCAGGCTGCGCGGCAGGTACAGCAGGGCCTGGTGCGCATAATCGAAGGGGCTGTCGAAACAGGCGGTATCCGGCTCGCGCATGCCGATGCGGCGCGCGAAATGACTGAAGTCCTCGCCCACCGCGAGCGTCGCCGACGTGCAGATCCAGGCGCCTGCGTGCGCCTCGATCAAGGCGCCGAGCTGCTCGGCCACGTCCACCGGCACGTAGTGCAGGGACACGCCCTGGCGCCCGGCCTGGGCCCAGCGCACGCTCTCGCCGCCCTCCTCGGAGGGCGCCTTCAGCATGGATTCGATCTGCGCGGCGAGCTCGAGCGAACGCCGACGCAAGGCCGCGAAAGCCGGCAGCTCCCGGGCGGCCGATGCGAGTGCCTGGGCAAGCTCCTCGAGCGAGCCGCGCACCGCATGCAGCGACTCGATGAGGCCGTCCGGCCAAGCGTCGAACTCGCAGCGCTCGCGTGAGCTGCGCAGCGCATCGTGCATGTCCGCCAGCTGCCGCTCGAGCGTTTGCGGGAAGGCGGTCGCGATCTCCTGCGGCCCGCCGCCGACCAGCTCCGCGGCCAGATCACGCGCGAAGGCCTGCAACTGGCGCGCCGAGACGGTGAAGCCCAGGAAGGTCGCGGCGACCTCCGGAAGCTGGTGCGCCTCGTCGAGCACGATGGCGTCGGCACCGGGCAACAGCTCGCCGAAGCCCTCCTCCTTGAGCACCAGGTCGGCCATCAGCAGGTGATGATTGACGATGACCACGTCGGCCGCCTGCGCGGCGCGACGCGCCTCGACCAAGTGACAGCGCTCGAAGTGCGGACAACGCTGTCCCAGGCAGTTCTCCCGGGTCGAGGTCACCCACGGCCACACCGGGTGCGTTTCGCTCAGGTTGCCGAGCTCGGCGATGTCACCCTCGCGGGTCACGCGGCTCCAGCCGCGCAGCGCAGGCAGCACCATCGCCACTTCGCGCCGCAGTCCGCGCTGTGTGGCCTGTTGCTCCGCGAGATCGAGTCGATGCAGGCACAGATAGTTCGCCCGGCCCTTGAGCAGCGCCACGCGTACCGGCATGCCGAGCGCCGCGGCGACGGTCGGCAGATCGCGACGATACAGCTGGTCCTGCAGCGTCTTGGTGCCCGTCGAGACGATCACCCGTCGGCCGGAGAGCAGCGCAGGCACGAGATAGGCGAAGGTTTTGCCGGTGCCGGTGCCGGCCTCCACGATGAGCCGGCCACGCGTGCGCAGGGCGCCCGCCACGCGTTGCGCCATGGCGATCTGCTCCTCGCGTTGCGTGAACCCGGCGATGTGCGCGGCGAGCGGTCCGTGCTCCCCGAAGAGGTCCGCCCAGTCGGTCGGCACGTATGTGGTCATCCGAAGACCGCCCGAAAGCGCGCGAGCGCGGTGGCGCCGGGGGCCAGCGGATAGCGCAGCGCCCAGCGAATGTGCGTGTAATCCGCCGGCGTGGCGGGCCGCGTGACGCCGCTCGGCTCGGTGACCCTGAGCGCCGCCGGGCGTGCGAACGAACGACCGCCGTCCACCGAGAAGGTGATGGTGGCGCCCGGTCCGGATGCCGAGCCGGTCAGGTAGGTCACATTGCGCGGAACGCGCCGCACCACGACCACGTCGCGCACCGGCGCACGGGTGGGATTATGGATGCGCACCGTGTAGTGGACGATTTCGCCCTGGGTGAGCACCTCCGCGGGCACGAAGCGGCTCGCGCGCCGGCCGGGCGCGCCCTCATCCGGCCTGAGCACCTCCGCGACCATCGTGATCTCGACCTCGGGCGTGCTGCCGGCTTCTCCCACCAGGTCCGGCGACGGAGCGGCGCGCACCGGGAAGACGGCCGTCGGCGTCAGGGCGAGGAGGCCTGCGATCGCTATGAACGATAATTTTTGCAAACCCTTGCACCACGCCGTGTGCCGCAGGGCACGAGGGGCGTCGTGCTTTGCAGACAGCAAACTGATTTCACTCGCAATTTCCATGATCGGGTGTGCCCTGTGGGCGGCCGCTGCGCGCGCCGCGCCACTGCGGCATTACGTCCAATGACAGCCGACGCGCGCCCGGTATAATCAAACGTTCCATTCTTAGGCATCTGTCTGCCTACTGTCACACACCAATTCGCGGCCGCGTGCCGCCAGCGGGGATCGCCAGGGGGCCTGGAGCACCATGACCACGTCTAACGAATCGTTGAAACGCTGGGTAAACGAAGTCGCAGAACTGACCAAACCGGACGCCATCCATTGGTGCACGGGCTCGCAAGCCGAGTACGACAGTCTGATCGAAACCCTCCTCGAGAGCGGCGATCTTATCAAGCTCAACCCCGCTACCCATCCGAACTGCTATCTGCACCGCTCCCACCCCTCCGACGTGGCCCGCGTCGAGCATCTCACCTTCGTCTGCACCCGCTCGCGCGAGGACGCCGGTCCGAACAATCTGTGGATGGACCCGGCCGAGGCGCATCGCAAGGTCGACGCGCTGTTCGAAGGCGCCATGCGCGGACGCACCCTCTATGTCGTCCCCTACTGCATGGGCCCGATCGATTCGCCGTTCGCGCGCTGCGGCGTCGAGATCACCGACAGCCCTTACGTGGTGATCAACATGCGGCTCATGACGCGCATGGGCGAGGAGGCGCTGCGACGCATCGAGCGCGACGGCACGTTCGTCAAAGGCCTGCACTCGATCGGCGATCTCGATCCCGAACGGCGTTTCATCATGCACTTCCCCGAGGAGCTCACCATCAAGAGCATCGGCTCGGGCTATGGCGGCAATGCGCTGCTGGGCAAGAAGTGCCATGCGCTGCGCATCGCCAGCTGGCAGGCGCGCGATGAAGGCTGGCTCGCCGAGCACATGCTCATCATGGGCGTGCAGAACCCCCAGGGCGAGACCCACTACATTGCGGCGGCCTTCCCCTCGGCCTGCGGCAAGACCAACCTCGCCATGCTGGTGCCGCCCGCCTCGATGCCGGGGTGGAAGATCTGGACCGTGGGCGACGACATCTGCTGGCTGCACATCGGCGCCGACGGCACGCTGCGCGCCATCAATCCCGAGGCCGGCTACTTCGGCGTGGTGCCCGGCACGAACGCCAAGACCAACCGCAATGCCTACGAGATGATCCAGCGCGACACCATCTTCACCAACGTCGCGGTCACGGCCGACAACCAGCCCTGGTGGGAGGGTCTCGACACCGGCACACCCGCGCTGGACTGGCAGGGGCGTCCCTATCACGCCGACAACGGCCCGGCGGCGCATCCCAACTCGCGCTTCACGGTCTCGGCCAAGCGAAATCCCATCTATTCCACGCTCGCCGATGCCCCCGAAGGGGTGCCGATCTCGGCCATTCTGTTCGGCGGCCGGCGCCGCGAAGTCGCGCCGCTGGTCTACGAGGCGCGCAATTGGCGCCACGGCGTGCTGGTGGGCGCCGGCATGGCCTCGGAGACCACGGCAGCGGCGGTCGGCCAGATGGGTGTCGTGCGCCGCGACTCCATGGCCATGAAGCCGTTCTGCGGCTACAACTTCGGCGATTACTGGAAGCACTGGCTGTCCTTCGAAGGCCGTGTGAGCCGCCTGCCGCGCGTGTTCCATG
>QGUO01000341.1 GCA_003242495.1 Pseudomonadota bacterium
ACACACCCGCGTGCCGGGAGCGGGCCGCCCAGCGTCCGGCAGGAACCCAGACGTGCAGGGCCCGCGAGGGAACAGGACAGGCCCCGGCATGCGAGCCGCCGCCCGCCCGGGCGCTTGGAGGCCTGCCTCGGCGTGCGTCCTGTGCGCCGTACGTTCGGGAGACGCGCTCAGTGCGCGCGCAAATCGACGCGCTCGCCGGTGGGGATGCAAAAGATGTCGATGGGGCTCGAGCGGCCGCGCAACACCAGCGACGGCAAGGGCTGCGCGTCCAGGTCGACGCCATTGGCATCGAGCGAGCGCTTCACCGCGTCCGAGAACAGCAGCTCTCCGGCGCGCGCCCGCTGTCCCAGTCGCGAGGCGACGTTCACCGTGTCGCCGATCAAGGTGTAGTTCATGTAGGCCGGCGAGCCGACGTTGCCGGCCACCACCTCGCCCACGTTCACGCCGATGCCCAGGCCGGTGTCCACCCCATAGCGCGCCTTCCAGCGCGCAGCCGTGGCACGGAACTCCTCGAGCATCAGCCGGGCCGCCTCGATCGCGCGCTGCGCGTCGTCGGCCTGCTGCACCGGCACACCGAACCCGACCATCAGGCTGTCGCCGGCCATGTTGAACACCGTGCCGTCGTACTGGAAGGTGATGTCGGTCAGCAGCGCAAAGAACTCGTTGAGCAGCTCCACCACCTGGTCGGGCGCGAGTCGTTCGGACAGGCCGGTGAACCCGCGCATGTCCGCGAACATCACGGCCGCCTCGGCACGGCTGTTCAGCTTGGTGAGCGAGGCATCGCGCAGCCCGGCGAGAATCTGATCGGCGAGCTTCGGCGAGATGTAGCGCCGGAACGCGTCGTGGATCTGTTCGCGACGTCGCACCTCGTCCGCCACCTGCTGCGCCACCAGTTGGCGCCGTGCCGCGCTCACCCGCAGCAGCGCGCGGGCGCGCACGAAGAACTCCTCGCGCCGGACATGGTAGGTCAGGAAGTCGTCGACGCCCGCATCGAAGGCGGCGAGCCGCTGGCGCGCCGACCGCGCGAGCGCCATGAGCGGCAGGAACACCGTCGCGGGATTGGCCTTGAGCGAGCGGCATGCGGCGCTCGCCCGCGTGGCGTCATCCTCCAGATCGACCACGATCAGGTCGGGCGGGCGCAGCGCCACGCGCGCCAACGCCTCGGCCTGAGGCACCGCGTCGTCGATGACGATGTCGGATCCGTCCAGCAGGCGCGCCAGCCGCTCACGCCCCTCTGCACGTTCGCAAATCAGCAGGGCTCGAAACATGCCGTCGTGTGTCAGGGTTTTCTCGTAAGTATTTCCCTGACGGGGCATTTAGCAGTTCGTGCGGCGCGGATCAAGGCCGTGGCGCCGCGGCGCCCGGGCCGACGAGGTGCTCAGCCGAGGCTCAGTTCTTCACCAGGCACGCCATGAACTCGGTCACCGGCAGGCCTTCGAGGCGGGCGCGATCGGCGAACATGGCCTGGATGGCCGCAGCCTGCTTCGGCGGGAAATGCTCGCCGACCGAGTTTTCGAATTTTTTCACCAGCACCGGCATGCCTTCGGCACGGCGCTTGCGATGGCCGATGGGATAGTCGATGGCGATGCGCTCGGTGGCCGAGCCGTCCTTGAAGAACACCTGCACGGCGTTGCCGATGTAGCGCTTGTCGGGCGCGTAATACTCCTCGGTGAAACGCGCGTTCTCGCGCACGACCATTTTGGCGCGCAGGGCGTCGATGCGCGGATCGGCCGCCACCTCGTCCTCGTAATCCTGCGCAGTGAGCCGGCCGAAGATCAGCGGCACGGCCACCATGTACTGGATGCAGTGATCGCGATCGGCCGGATTGGCGAGCGGCCCGGTCTTGTCGATGATGCGCACGCCCGGCTCCTGGGTCTCGATGACGATGCGCTCGATCTCCTCGAGGCGCTCACGCACCTCGGCATGCAGCATTATGGCGGCCTCCACGGCCGTTTGCGCGTGGAACTCCGCCGGATAGGAGATCTTGAACAGCACGTTCTCCATCACGTAGCTGCCGAAGGGCTGCGGGAACGACAGCGGCTTGCCCTTCATGAGCACGTCGACGAAGCCCCAGGTCGGCGCACTCAGCGCCGAGGGGTAGCCCATCTCGCCGGTGAGCGCGATCAAGGCGTGGCGCACCGCGCGACTGGTGGCATCGCCGGCCGCCCAGCTCTTGCGCGAGCCGGTGTTCGGCGCGTGCCGGTAGGTCCGCAGCGCCCCGCCGTCGAGCCAGGCGTTGGAGACGGCATTGATCACCTGTTCGCGAGTGCCGCCGAGCATCGCGGTGGCGACCGCCGTCGACGCCACCCGCACCAGCAGCACGTGATCGAGCCCCACCCGGTTGAAGCTGTTCTCGAGGGCCGTCACGCCCTGGATCTCGTGCGCCTTGATCATGGCGGTGAGCACGTCGCGCACGGTGAGCGGCGCCCCACCCTGCGCGACATTGCGCCGCGACAGGTAGTCGGCCACGGCGAGGATGGCGCCGAGGTTGTCGGAGGGGTGGCCCCATTCGGCCGCGAGCCAGGTGTCGTTGAAGTCGAGCCAGCGCACCATGGTGCCGATGTTGAACGCCGCCATCACCGGGTCGAGCTCGTAGGACGTGCCCGGGACGCGTGCCCCGCCCGGCATGGTCGCGCCCGGCACGACCGGCCCGAGCAGCTTGGTGCATGCCGGATATTGCAGCGCCTGGAAGCCGCAGGCGAGCGTGTCCATGAGACAGTAGTACGCCGTTTCGTAGGCGGCCGCGCTCTCGATGTGGTACGAGAGCGCGTAATCGGCGATGGCGGCGAGCTCCGGATCGGGATCCGGGCGACGGGCGGACTTGGCGTCGTGGGACATCATTGCCTCGCGTCGAGCGGCACGAACGGCCGGTTCTCGGGACCTGTGTAATGTGCGCTCGGACGGATGATCTTGCCGTCGAGACGCTGCTCGATGACGTGTGCGGCCCAACCGCTGGTGCGTGCGATGACGAACAGCGGCGTGAACATCGAGACCGGCACACCCATCAGGTGATACGACACCGCCGAGAACCAGTCGAGGTTCGGGAACATGTTCTTGGCGTCTTTCATGACCGACTCGAGCCGCTCGGCGATGGCGTACAGCCGCATGTCGCCCGCCTCGCGGGCGAGCCGCAACGCCACCTGCTTGATCACCTGGTTGCGCGGATCGGCCACGGTGTACACCGGATGACCGAAACCGATGATGACTTCCTTGCGCGCCACCCGCGCACGGATGTCGGCCTCGGCCTCGTCGGGCGTCGCATAGCGTTGCTGGATCTCGAGCGCCACCTCGTTGGCGCCACCATGCTTGGGCCCGCGCAGCGCACCGATGGCGCCGACGATGCTCGAGTACATGTCCGAGCCGGTGCCTGCGATCACCCGCCCGGCGAACGTCGAGGCGTTGAACTCGTGCTCGGCATAGAGAATGAGCGAGGTGTGCATGGCCCGCTCCCAGGATGCCGGCGGTCGCTGACCGTGCAGCAGGTGCAGGAAGTGGCCACCGATCGAATCATCGTCGGTCTCGACGTCGATGCGCTTGCCGTTGTGGCTGTAGTGATACCAGTAGGTGAGCATCGAGCCCAGGCTCGCGAGCAGCCGGTCGGCGATGGCGCGCGCACCCGCGACGCTGTGATCGTCCTTTTCCGGCAGCACACAGCCCAGCACCGAGACGCCCGTGCGCATCACGTCCATGGGGTGGCTGCCCGCGGGCAACTGCTCGAGCACGGTGCGCACGACGGCCGGCAAGCCCCGCATGCCAGCGAGGCGCCGCTTGTACACCGTCAGCTCGGTGCGGGTGGGCAACTTGCCGTGCACCAGGAGGTAGGCGATCTCCTCGAATTCGCAGGTCTCGGCGATGTCCAGGATGTCGTAGCCGCGATAATGTAGATCGTTGCCGGTGCGCCCGACCGTACACAATGCCGTGTTGCCCGCGGGCACGCCCGACAACGCAACCGACTTCTTGGGCTTCACGACCGGCGTGGATTCGGTCATCGCGGTTCTCTCCCGTGCTCGAAGGTGGATGCTCCGTAAACCTTCTCGGCGACGCTGAGCAGACGCTGAGCATAAGGGACAGGTCCCCTCATTCCCATGCGCAGGCGCCCCATTCGAACCTGCCGCCCGGCGGCGCGGCGCATCGTACCGGCAAAGCAACCCGAATTCCACGCGCCGGCAGCGGCTTCGCGCGCTCCGCGGGCCCCGGCCTGCGCCGCCTTGCAGGTCATCGGCCGCATGGACGGATGCCATGCCGTGCGTCAGGGCCGACGCGCGGCCGGCGGCGCTGCATCCGCCGCGTGCCGCTTACGGCGCGGACGACCGATGTGCCGAGCGCTGCACGAGCTCGGTGATGCGCATGGCCGTCTCGAGCGCCCGCAGTCCATCCTCACCCGTGACCACGGGCCGGCCGCCGGTGCGAATGGTGCGCAGGAACGCCTCGATTTCCGCAAGCAGCGCATCGCCCTGATCGAAGGATGCCTCTTCGATGGAGACCTGCGCCGGCGACTCCACCGGCGCATCG
>QGUO01000342.1 GCA_003242495.1 Pseudomonadota bacterium
TGCGCTGCGGCTCAGGCGGCAGCTCCGCCACGCCGCCCTCGAGCGCCGCGATGCGCACGCCGCGCGCCGCCGTGCGCCGCGCGCGCACCCGATCGCCGATCGCCTGGAAACTGTGCCCCAGCACGTCGAAGCCGACCGCCACGTTACCGATGCTGGCCGGCGCGAAAGCCGTCGCCGTGTCCAGCGGAATCTTCTGTTCGTTCTCCGCCATGTTCACATTTTCGCGCCGAGATAGGCGCACACCCGTAGCATATCGGCAAAGACGCCCCCCGCCGTGACCTGCGGTCCGGCGCCCGGTCCCTGTACGACCAGCGGGTTCGCGTTGTAGCGCGCCGTCAGGAAGCGCACCACGTTGTCGGTCAGGGCGATGTTGGCGAAGGTGTGCGTCGGCTCGAGCTCGACCAGGCCGACCGTGGCCTTGCCGGTCGCCGCATCGAGCGAGCCGACATAACGCAGCACCTGCCCGCGGCTGCGCGCCGCGCGCAGCCGCTCGTACATCGGCTCGTCGAACTCCGGCAGCCGGTCGAGGAACTCATCGGCACCGCAGTCCGCGAGCGCCGGCGGCACCAGGCTCTCGAGCTGCACGTCGCCGAGCTCCAGGCGCAGCCCCATCTCACGACCCAGAATGATGACCTTGCGGGCGAAGTCCATGCCGGACAGGTCGTCGCGCGGATCGGGCTCCGTATAGCCCATCGCCTTGGCCTTGCGCACCACCGCCGAGAACGGCTCGCTGCCGTCCCAGGTATTGAATAGGTAGGCGAGCGTGCCGGAGAAAATGCCCTCGATGCGCAGGATCTCGTCGCCGGTGTCGCGCAGGTCGCGCAGCGTCTGGATCACCGGCAGCCCGGCGCCGACGGTGGCCTCGTAGAGATAATGCGCCCCGCCCTGGCGACGCGCCTCCTGCAGGCGCGCGTAGAACTCGAGGTCGGCGCTGTTGGCCTTCTTGTTGGGCGTGATGACGTGGATGCCGCTCGCCAGCCAGGCCGGATAACGCGCGGCCACCTCCTCGCTCGCCGTGCAATCGATGATGATGGCGTGCGGCAGATGATCGGCGTGCACGTGCTCGGTGAAGCGCGCGAGGTCCGCCTCCTCGCTGCGCGCCGCCAGGGCATCGCGCCAGCCGTCGAGCGGAATGGACTCGGCGAGATGCATGCGACTGGAGGTCATGATGCCGCGCAGGCGCAGATCGAGCTGCCACTCGCGCGACAGGCGCTCGGCCTGCGACTGCAGCTGATCGAGCAGCACGCTGCCGACCACGCCGGGACCGATGAGCCCGATGGAAATGGTGTGCGGCGAAAGATAGAAGCTCGAATGCACCGCGCGCAGCGCGCGCGCCGACTGTCGACCCTCGATCACCATGGAAATGTTGCGCTCCGAAGCACCCTGCGCGATGGCGCGCACGTTCACCGCGGCCGAGCCGAGCGCGGCGAACACCTTGGCCGCCACCCCGTGCGCACCGGCCATGCCGTCGCCCACGGCTGCGAGAATGCTGCAGCCCCGTACCACCTCGACGCTCTGGATCTGGCCCTGGCGCAGCTCGCTGTCGAAGGCCTGGCGCACCACGGTTTCGGCACGCGCCGCCTGCGCCTCGGGGATGGCGAAGCAAATGGAATGCTCGCTGCTGCCCTGGGAGATCAGGATCACCGAAATGCCGTGATCACGCAGCGCGCCGAACAGGCGATGCGCCGTCCCCGGCACCCCGATCATGCCGGCGCCCTCGAGATTCACGAGCGCGACATGGTCGATGCTGGTGGTGCCCTTCACCACCAGCTGCGATGTCGGCTTCTCGCAAATGATCGTGCCGGGCGTGTCCGGCGCAAAGGTATTGCGGATGCGAATGGGGATGCTCTTGAGCACCGCGGGCGCCATGGTCTGCGGATGGATGACCTTGGCGCCGAAGTACGCGAGCTCCATCGCCTCGCTGTAGGACAACGAATCGATGACCTTGGCTTCGGGCACCAGGCGCGGATCGGCGCTCAGCACGCCGTCGACGTCGGTCCAGATGTGGATCTCCTCGGCATCCAGCAAGGCGCCGAAGATGGACGCCGAGAAATCGCTTCCGTTGCGCCCGAGGGTGGTCGGCAGGCCCTGCGCGTCGCGCGCGATGTACCCGGTGATGACCAGCGTCGCGGGCGCATCGCTCTGCACGTGACGGGCGATGTTCTCGCGCGAGACCTCCCAGCGCACGGCGGGCCCGAGCGGCCCCCACTCCACCGAGATGATCTCGCGGGCGTCGACCCATTCCACCCGGCCGGGACGCTTGCCGCGCTGGCGCAGATACGCCGAGAACAGGCGCGTCGACCAGAGCTCGCCATAGCCCGAGACCAGATCACGCGCCGTCTGCGAGGCCGCGCGGATCAGGCGCACCGTCTGCAGGATGCCGGCAATGTCGCGGCAGTCGGCCGCGAGCCCGGCCAGGAACTGGGCATGCGGCTCGCCCGTCAGCAAGGCGTCGGCGATTCCCCGATGTCGGGCCTGGATCTCCTCCAGACGCGTCTCGACGCCGTCCTCCTGGCGCTCGGCGGCGGTCACGAGGCCCAGCAGCGCGTCGGTGACGCCGCGGCAGGCCGACAACACCACGCCGAGGCGCGGATTGGGATCGTTCTCCAGAATGTTGGCGACGCGCTCCATGCACGTCACGTCGGCGATGCTCGATCCGCCGAATTTATGTACCCGCCACCGCTCCACGCTCAAGGTCCCGTAGGTCTTCAGATCTGGTATTACTTTGGCCCGCAATCGTCAGCCCCGTGCGTGCGAATCGGCACGAGATCCATGAGGAAGCCCGGGAACGTGCGGACGAAAGGGAGGCGACACTCTACTGACAGGCCGCGCGGCCGGCAAGCCGCAGCACCCCGACACGCGCAGGCGCGCGCACGCCCCACCCGCTCAGCGCCGCGGCGGCTCGCCGCGCCCGAAAGACAGCAGCGTCCCGCGACCCTCCGTCCCGGTCCCGGCCGGCGCGTGACCGAACACCACGGTCTCGCCCGGATCCGGCGCTTCGGCCGGCGCCGCCTGGGGATTGAGGTAAGTGATGCGCGCCGGACCGATCTGGATGAGGTCACGATGCTTGAGCACCCGGCGTGCGACCCGCCGTGAGTTGACCAGCAGCCCGTTGGTGCTGCCCAGATCGATGAGCAGATCGTACCCGCCGTCGCGGATGATGAGCGCGTGATAGCGGCTGACGAACACCGAGTCGATCGTGACCTCGGCTTCCTCCCCACGGCCGATGAGCACGCGGCTCGTCTCCATCGTGATGTGCCGGTCGGGCAGTCCCTGCATGGCGACGACCAGCGTGGCCGCGGCCTGCGCCCGGTGCGCGCCGGCACGCGGCGCGCTCGCCGGCGCCGGGTTCGGCGCGATCGGCCACCCCAGCTCGCTCGCGGCCTGCTCGAGCACCTGCGGGCCGAGCCGCGCCGTGCCCTGTGCAGCGGCCAGCTCCAGCGCGCGCGCGCAAAGCCGGTTGATCCGCCCCGGCACGCCGCCGGTCGCCTCGTGAACCTGTGCCATCAGGGTGTGCGGCATCAGCGCGTCGGGGTCGCTCGCCCCGGCCGCCCGCAGACGGTGCGCCACGTAGGCGGCGGTCTGGTCCTCACTGAGCGGTGCCAGCGCGAAGCGCTCGACGCCGGGCGCGAGCAGGTCGGCCATGCGCGGCGAGTCGACGACATGATTGAGCGTCGGCCGGCCCAGCAGCA
Source organism: Pseudomonadota bacterium (assembly GCA_003242495.1). Classification (GTDB taxonomy): domain Bacteria; phylum Pseudomonadota; class Gammaproteobacteria; order Steroidobacterales; family Steroidobacteraceae; genus Steroidobacter. The sequence goes on from QGUO01000342.1 coordinate 3,693, forward strand.
GCATCTTGAGCACCTTGGCGCCCTCTTCCTCGATGGCCGCCAGGTGACGCAGTTCCTCGAGGACCGAGGGGTGCATGCTCTGGGCATTCTCCACCACCAGCAGGCACAGCCGGCCCATCGAAGCCTGGTGCAGCAGGAAACGCTCGAGCAGCCGCCGCCGATTGGTGCGGTCGTCCTCCTCCAGTGCGAAGCCGAACTGGCGCAGGATCTCGAGCAGGAAGTCCTGCGGCGCGATGCGGTCGCGATCGACCGCCGCAACCACGATACGTTCGTCCAGATCGCGCAGCAGGCGGCGCATCAGCAGTGTCTTGCCGCAACCGTGCTCGGCGGTGACCACGGCGAGACGCGCCTTGCTCCACAGCGCATGGCCCATGACCTCCATGGCGCGCAGATGCTGATGGCTGGGGAAGAAAAATGCGTCGTCGCAGGTGTCGCCGAAGGGCGCGGCGGATAATCCCAAGGGAGCAAGCGCGTCCGTTGCGAGGGGCGCTTCGTGGGTCATCGGGTGGTGCTTCGAGCGGAGCGGATCACGTCTCTTCGGGATTAAGTTTAAGGCAAGACCTTAATGGTTGGGTTCGGGCAGCACAACCCCGCGCGGCCCGGCCTGCTGCGACGCCGTGCCGCGGCGCTTCTCGCGGCCGCCCTGCGTGCCCAGCCCCGGACCCGCGCGCCGCCGCCCGGGGCGATGCGCCGCGACCCGCCGCATGCGTGCCGCATCCATTCCATCCCCGCAGGGCATTCGTCGGAGCGTCACTGCAACGCAAGCAGGATGGTGGGCCCGGTGAGGATCGAACTCACGACCAACCGGTTAAA
>QGUO01000343.1 GCA_003242495.1 Pseudomonadota bacterium
CCACAGGGCCCACAAGCCCACCAGGGCGATGCCGTACATCAACAGATGGAACAGTCCGTCGGCCAGGATCTGCACCCGAATGTCCTGCAACGGTTCGGCGTCGACGCCGAGCAACAGGTGGTGCCATTGCAGGATCTGGTGCAACAGGATGCCGTCGAAAAATCCGCCCAGCGCGAACCCCAACAGGTATCCCGCCCAGGTTCGTCCGATCGCCTCCGCGGTGGTGCCCATGCACTCGGCCCTGTCGTGCCGCCGACGGCAGTGAAGGCTCAGGGACGTGCGACGACGCGGCGCAGTTCCGCGTCGCGGCGCTATTTCAGTTCGTTGATCTGAATGACGGGTGTGGTGTTGGTGTAGTTCGCGATGTCGTCCTGGATCGCTGCGGCGTGCGGCTCGAAGGCAGCCTGGAATGCCTCCACCGAGTCGAAGTGCAACTGACAGCCGGCCACGAAGGCCGGCTCCGGCCCCGGGCTGACAGCCGAGAGCGGCTGTTCGATCACGGCCTTCCTGAGCGCCGGCTCGAGGAGTTTGCGCACCATGGGGATATGTGAGTTGACGTAGTAATCCATGTCGAACCGGACGCCCACGCCGTTCGGGTACCAGACGGAGACATTGATCATGATCACACCCTCAGTTTGGCCGTGCCGCGCAGTGTACCCGCATCGCGCGGCACCCTCGCCAGCGTCGGGATTACGTATCACCGTGTCCGTCGCTCGAGCGGGTGCGCGGCCGGCGCGTCCGCCGTGACGCGCGTCTAGGGCAAAGCCGGAGGCGACACCCGTAGGAGGAATTCGTCACCGCTGGCGCCTGCGCCCTCGGGCGACACCCGCAACAGGTACTCGCCGGGCTCGAGCCGCGCGGCATTGAGGTACAGGCTCACGAAGCCCTGCGCGTCGGGCGACAGGCCGCCCAGCGAAACCAGCGGGCCGGAGTCGGCGCCGGCTTCCGGGCGGTGCAGCCCGACCCGAAAGCGTGGGGCGGTCGTCACGGTCTCGGGCAGCACGCGCAGCTCGATGGCGCCAGCCGAGGAGGGCAGCTCGATGAGCGCGTCGGGCGCCGTGCTGCGGGTGCGCAGCACCGTGTGGCGGGACGCCACGGCCAGCGGCGCGCGGAACAACCCGGTCAGCTCGTCGCGCGAGGCTGCCGCGAGCGGCAGGGACGAGGGAGCGCCGGCGAGCCACAGCACGACCCCCAGAATCACGATGGCCAGCGACGCTGCCATGGCGAGGCGACCGAACTGCCGATACCAGGGCGGCGGTCGCATGAGCCGCGCCAGCTCGCCCGTGTCCTCGAGCCTGGCGAGACCCAGCTTGAGCCGTGCCGTGGCTTCCAGCTCTTCGAGCATCTGCGGGTGCTCGAGATAGTACGCCTCGAATGCTTCCCGCTCCGCGTCGGCGAGCTGATCGGCGAGATAGCGCGCCACCACATGGTGATCGTCGATGTAGCGTCGATCCATTGCTCGTTGCATCGTGCGTTCCATGATCATGCTGCGCTGCCGGGCTGATCCTGCGATGCGGCACGCCGACCGGTCCCCAGCCGCCCGCCGTGGCGCCCTCCGTCCCCTCTCTCTGTCGCGAGCCGCCGGTTCATTCCGTCCTTACACGCAAACGAGCAATACGGAGAAGAAATCGCTCTTCTTGAACCCCCGTGCCTCGAGCAGCGCCTTCAGGCGCTGGCGCGCCCGGAAGACCACCTTGTCGAAATGTACGGGCGACAGCCCCAGGTCGCGGCAGATCGCCGCCTTGTCGTCCTCGTCGAGATAGAAACGCTTGACGATCTCACGATCGCGGGCGGTGGGCAGGTCCGCGACGACCTCCCACACCTGACGCGCCAGCCGCTCTTCGAGCGCCTCGTCCAGGCCGAGTCCCGCTGGCAGCGTCTCGAGCACGGCCGGGTCCGCGCGCCGCTCCGGACGGTTGTCGATGTTGCGCCGATAATTGCGCAACAGGTTCATGGCCACCCTGTAAACGTAGCCTGCGGCGGCTTCCGGGCGCACGATCCGCCCGGATTCGAGGTGGCGGGCGGTGGTCTCGATGGCATCGCTGAGGATGTCGGCTGCCAGCGCGGTGTCACGTGTCTGACGCACCAGCAACGCCAGCAGGCCGCTGTAATGGCGCGCGAACAAAGTGCCCAGCTCTTGGGCTTGCGGCGTTCGCCCGTCGGCACGGACGGCGGGCGCGCTGGCCTCTGCGGAATCACTCACCCGAACCTCCCCGCGATCTCGGCACCGTCCGGCGCAGTGCCTGCTCCCCCATGGGCCGGATCATAACCGCCTGTCGTGAGCGCGAGCCAGCGCGCCGCAGCGACATCCGCCGACGTGCACGCGTCTCAAACGCGGCCGCCGCGCTTCCCAGGCGCAGGGAAAGCTGGTACGCATGACGGCATCATGTCGCCTGAAGGCTTGGCAGCTGCGTCGCGCGGCCTGTGCCGTGCTCGAGCGCTCCTGACTCTCGGGGCGATGGCCGCCCTGGGCGCAGCCTGGCCGGGCGCCTCTGCGGCGCGGGACTGTGCCGGGCGCGATGCTGCTGCGCTGCAGCTCGACCGCACGCTGTCCCTCGCGGCGCGTGACACGCAGCATCTCGACATTTCCCTGGGCACTGCGGGGGAGCATCTGGTGCTCGTCATCGAGGACGGCATCGATGTCGTGGCGTGGGTCGCGGCCGAGCCCGGGATTCGACCAACGCCGGCGGACGCTGCGCTCGCCCGGCGGGGCGTGCAGCGCTTCGTCGTCACGGTCGCCGAGCCCACCCGTCTGCGACTCACGGTGCGCGGCAAGGAGCACGCACACGCGCGCGGTCGGGTGCGGATCCTGCATCGGCCGCTCGACAGGGGCTGCGCGGCGCTGCTGCGCGTGTTGAGCGAGGCGCAGGCCGCCTACGCGCGCGCCGAGCTCGTGACTCGCGGCCTCGATCCGGGCGCGACGGATGATGTGCCGGCAGAGTACCGGCGCGCCGGCGACAAGCTGGCCGAGGCGGCGGCACGCGCGCAGTCCCAAGCGCCCGAATCGACCGCGTCGCGAGCGGCGCTGCAGGGTGAAATTCTGCTCGAGCTTGCCATTGCCCGGTATGTCGAGGGAGGTCGCTGGGCGGAGAGCGCCGACGCAGCGGCGCGCGCCATGTCGGCGCTGCAGGCGGCGGGCGATCGTTATGGTGAAGCATCGGCCCTGACGCGCCGGGCGATCGCCCTGATGGAAGTCGCCCGGGCGGGCAGAGCGCCGTACTCGCCGGAGGCCGTGCGGCTGCAGCGGGAGGCGCGCGCCTTGCTGAGCCGGGCGATCGATTTGCACGCGGCGCATGGCGAGCGCTATGAGCAGGCGCTCGCACAGAACAACCTGGGGCTGAGCCTTTTCTATGAAGGACGCATCCCCGAGGCGCTGGCGGCTTACCAGGCGGCCTTGAGATTGCACGAGCAGCTCGACGAGCCGCCCCGCCGCGCCCAGGTGCTCCAGAACATCGCCCTCGCGCGGCTCGACCTCGGGCAATTCTCGGAAGCCGTGCACGAGTATGATCAGGTGCTCGAGCTGCTGGATGCGGCCGCGCAACCCGTGCTGTACGCCAGCGTGCTCAACAACAGCGCTCTCGCCAACGCGGTAGCCGGCAACATCGACACGGCGCTCGACCGCTACAGCGCGGCGTTGGAGATCTGGATCGGGCTGCAGAACGTCCGCGAACAGGCGCGCAGCCGCAATGGGCTGGGTTACGTGTACTACCTGGCCGGGGACTACGACCTGGCTTTCGAGTTTTACGAGCAGGCGCTTGCATTGCGCACCGTGGAGCTCGATCCGGCCGGACGCGCCTCCACGCTGCGCACCCTCGGCAACCTCAATCGCATGCTGGGACGCGTGGAGCGCGCGCTGGCGCTGCACCGGGAGGCTTTCACGCTCGCGACCACGCCCATCGCCCGCAACAGCGCGCTCATCCAGATCGCGCGCGACTTCGCCGCCGAAGGCAATCACGACCGGGCGATCGGCCTGCTGGACGCCGTGCTTGCCGGCGACGGCGTGGACGTGCTGACCGTCGCCCATGCGCGCCTGGATCTCGGCCGGTCGCTCGCCGCGCGCGGCAACCGTCGTGCCGCCGTGGTCGAGCTCGAGGCCGCGCTCGCCCTGTTTCGCGACCACCATCTGCTCGCCGAGGAAATCGAGTGCCTCATCGAGCTGGCGCGGCTGGGTCGTGCCGCCGGCGCTCTCGATCACGCACTCGATTTACTCGATCAGGCCATGGTCGCGGCTGACGGCCTGCGCATGCATTCGGCCAACCCCGAGATGCAAGCCAGCCTCACGCGGCCCGGACGACGGGCGGCGGACTTGATGATCGACCTGCTGCTCGAGACCGGCGCGACGCCGCTGGGGGCCCTGTCGGTGGCAGAGCGCGCAAGGGCGCGCGTGCTGGCGGAAATCGACGCGGCGCGTGACCGCCCTCGCGCAGGTGGGTCGACGCATGCCCAGCGACGCGAGAGCTTGTAT
>QGUO01000344.1 GCA_003242495.1 Pseudomonadota bacterium
TTCGAGCGTGGCGGCCTGTTCGCACGGCTGTCCTACGACAAGCTCGACAGCATCTTCTTCCCCCGGCGCGGCCAGCAGTTCGAGTTCGAGTGGCGCGGCGAGCGCAGCGACCTCGGCGCGAACCAGAATTTCGACACCTTCGCCGCCACGTGGCTCATCGCACGCTCCATCGAGCGCCACACGTTCATCTTCTGGACCGACGTGGGCACCACCATCGATGATCTCGCCACCCCGGAGAACTTTTTCACGCTGGGCGGATTCTGGAATCTCTCCGGTTTGCCGCCGCGCTTTCTGGGCGGGCCGCACTACGGCATCGGGCGCCTGATCTACTACAAGCAGATCGGCCGTGGCGGGCCCCGCGTGCTCGACTTTCCCGCCTACATCGGCCTGTCGCTCGAGGCGGGCAACACCTGGATGGACCGCGACGATGCCGGCCTGGGCGACCTGCGCAAGAACGGCAGCCTGTTCTTCGGCGTGGACTCGCCATTGGGGCCGGTGTACCTCGGCGCCGGCTTCGACGAAGACGGCGGCCGGGCGTTCTATCTGTTCCTCGGCCGCACGTTCTGAGGGAAGGGTTCCCGGGTCAGCCGGGAGAGCGTCCTGGATGGCGGCCCGCATCCCGGGCCTGGGGGGGGCCTGCACCCCGGCGCGGGCCGCTCACGGCGCCTGGCTCAGGACTTCTCCTCACGCTCGATCTTTTCATAGTCGAGCGTGGGCCGGTCGCCGGGGCGGAAGTAGATGTAGCGGCTGCTCATGTTTTCGAGCCATTCGTCGCGCTCTTCGCGCGTCTCGAACCAGTGTTCGCGTGTCCAGTCCTCGCCCACCAGGTTCTTGAACGGATCGCTCGAGCGAACGCGGACGCGGACGCCGTAGCGGCCGCCGCTCGGGAGGGGCTCGGCAAGGTTGTGCGGGTGACAGATGGACATGGCTGCTTACAAATCTGTAACAAACGAAATACACACGGATCGGCGAACGTGGCAATGATAGCCAGCGCGGATACCGTTGCCTATGTGCGACGCGACCGCGCCGAAATGCATGGGCTGTCTGTAAAAATTTCAGTGCCGGACGTGCGGCTGGGCGAGGACGACCGCCTTGTGGGGCCCTGCACCCGGATTTTTGGCGACCGCCGTGTCATGCATTGCGTTTTTCTGTCGGGCCGATGCCCCATTGGGGGAATCGCCTGAAACCTTTTCCGGCTGCGCCATATCTCAGGTCACATGCCTGCGTCGCGCCGACGATACGTCACGAGGCGGGTCGAGCGATGCGGGGTCGGACTTGGCGCAAGAACGACGGGGAGCGTTGCGGGATGATACTGCGGATACAAGAAGTCGTGGGCGGTGACTTGACCGCCGGCCTGGATGGTGCGGCGCGAGCGCAGCATGCGATTGCCAATCTGCGCACGCAGGTCGCCGACTACTCGATCGGTGCGGATCGTCTGGCGGTGGTGGCCGCCTGGCAAGGCCGTCAGGAGGTGAATGTCGACGGCCGTCGTGTCCTGGTCGACGACGATACCTGGCTGGTGTTGCCCAAAGTGCAGGCGAGCGTCCGGATCCGCGAGCCGCGCCCCATGCATGCGCTCACCATCGTGTTTCGACCGGGCATGCCCGAGGAGGTCCTCGGGTCGCTCATCACCCCGGAGGATCGCCTCCTCGAGGACGGGGAGGTGGCATCGAATCCCGGGCTGCCGTTCGTTCCTCACCTGCAGACTCACGATCGCAGCGTCACGCCGGTGCTGATGTTCATCCGTCGGCACTGCGACATGGGGCTGGACGATCCGCTGTGGTACGAGGAGCAGCTCTCGTTCCTGCTCGAGCGCATGCTCATGCGCCACCGCCATCTCATGGCGCGCGCCCGCAACGTGCCCGTGCGCCGCGCGGCGACCCGCCGGGAAATCTTGCGGCGCATCTCGCTCGCCACGGATTTCATCCACTCGAGCTACGATCGTCCTTTGATGCTCACGGACATGGCCCGCGCCGCCTTCCTCTCGCGGCATCATTTCCTGAGGCTGTTCAAGCATATTCACGAAATCACGCCGCACGAGTACCTGCAACGCAAACGTACGACCGTGGCGGCGCGGCTGCTGCGCAGCACGGCGCTCGGCGTGGAGGAAATCGTGAAAGTGGTCGGGTTCGATTCGCGCTCGACGCTGTTCCGAGCCCTACGTCGGTTCCACGGCATCACCCCCCGGGAGTGTCGTCACGCGCTGGATACGCCGGCATTCATGACGGCCGCGTCCGCCCAGGCGTAGGAGAGCGCGCCCCCGGGGCGCTTTCGGGAGGGCCGGCCGATCGCAGACCCGTGCAGCGGCCGGAGCCCCCGACCCTGAACACCGGTCGGGCCTCTGCGCCGGCGGGTTGCGGCCGCCGGTCCTTGCTCTTACTCTCGGGTCATCGCCTGCGAATCGGTGCGTGTCATGTACTCTTCCCGCAAGAAGGCCGAGATGCCGTCTCCCCACGAGGCGCTGCCCGGGCGTCTGGTCCCGCTGGAAGTCCCCGAGCGCCACGCCGTCAGTGGCCATCGCATCGTCCCGCCGTTCCCCGACGGGCTGCGCAAGGCGCTGTTCGGCATGGGTTGCTTCTGGGGCGCTGAGCGCAAGTTCTGGCAAATGCCCGGTGTCTACAGCACGGCCGTGGGCTTCGCGGGCGGGTACACGCCCAATCCCACCTATGAGGAGGTGTGCACCGGGTATACCGGCCACAACGAGGTGGTGCTGGTGATTTATGACCCGCAGAAAGTCCGCTACGAGGACCTGCTGAAGACGTTCTGGGAATCGCACGATCCCACGCAGGGCATGCGCCAGGGCAACGACGTCGGCACGCAGTACCGCTCGGGTATCTACGTCTTCGACGAGGCGCAGCGCAAGGCGGCCGAAGCCAGTCGCGAGCGCTATGGAGAAGCGCTGCGCAAGGCGGGATACGGCGAGATCACCACCGAAATCCTCGATGCCCCGGACTTCTACTATGCGGAGGCGTACCACCAGCAGTATTTGCACAAAAATCCCGGCGGGTATTGCGGGCTCGGCGGATGCGGCGTCTCTTATGCCCCACCGGAGGTCGCGGTCGGGCAGGAGCCTTGATTGCAGAGCGCCGTGTCGGGGACCCGGCGCTGGCAGCCTGATGGCCTTTCGAGAAAACGTGCGGTGAGCGGTTCTTCGGCCCGGCAGGCGCAATGAGGGCCCGCGCGGCTGGCGCATCGGGCGCCGACGCCGCGCAACGCCCCGCGCCGGATCGCCTCGGGCGTCCTACGCGGTGGTGGTCAGCCCTTCGGCTCATTGAGCGCCCAGCGCACGCCGAAGGGGTCGCGCAGCTGCCCATAGCGGTCGCCCCAGAACATCTCCTGCACCGGCATCACTGCCGTGGCGCCTGCGTCGACGGCCCGTTGCCACCACGCATCGATGTCGCTCACCATCAAAGTCAAGGTGAATGCCTGCGGCGGCTCGAGCGGCGCGCCGTGTTCCGGGAAGGGATCGCTCAGCATCAGGGAGCTGCCGTTGACGTACAGGTGCACATGCATCGTGCGGCCCTTGTCGTCCACCGGGTAAGCAGCGGCGATTTCGGCGCCGAAGGCGCGCTGGTAGAACTCGGCCGCCTTCATCGCGCCGTCGACCAACAGGTAGGCGACCAGGCCGCCTTTCACGGGGGGATTCGTGCTCACGGGATGCTCCTCCGTCGTTCGTCTTGGATGTCTGGCGGCGTCTGGTGCCGCCGTTCTCCAGGACGAACGGGCAGCGACGAATCCGACACGTGGCGCTGATCCGTCGTGCGCGCCCGGCGGCGACCAGGGGCTGAACGGCGGCGCAGAATGGCTCAGAGTGAAACCTCGTCAGCCGTCCGGGAGTCGGGCGCACCGACTACCCGTCTTCCAGGCCGGTGACGGCTGGGCGGCGGCATCTTGGGAGCCAATGAACCTCTGGCGAGTGCGGCTCCCGGCCTCGCGACGGTACGCAGCGGGGCGCCGGCTCATTCGCCCGGCCGATCTCGGGCGCTCTCGCGGCGCGCTCGGCGCCGCGACGACTCTCACTGGGCGGTGAAGAGAATCGTGCGCTGGTTGTTGACGCGCACCTCGTAGGTCGTGCCGGATCTGAAGCCGCTGCCCAGCGGTGCGCTGTTGCGCGCCGTGCCGTACAGCATGGTGCACATGACGTTGTCGTCCGCCGGCACGCTGTTCAGAACCTTCACATCGATCGTCGTGCCCTGGCGTTGAACATCGATTCGGCTGAAGCGGGCGCAGCCGCTCGGCAAGCCGGATACCACGTGCAGCGTATATTGCGGCGGGGATGATTCGCGCACCTTGATTTCCGCCGATTCGATCGGCGCCAGCACTTCCTTGCGATCGGCTGCAGGCGATGCGGTCAATTCGCTTTGACCGGTGGCGCATGCGGCGAGCCCTAGACAGGACAGTGACAGGAGCAGGGAAACGATTGGTCTTTTCATGGCCGGGATGATGCTCGGCCTGCTCC
>QGUO01000345.1 GCA_003242495.1 Pseudomonadota bacterium
CTGCCCCTGCGGGGCAAGCATCCGCACCAGCACGTCGTACATGCCGCGATCCTCGCCCAGCAGACTGGCGGTCGGCTGCTGCATGAGCCGGAAGCGGTTCTCCATGAGCGCCGACTTGATCTGTCGCACCCAGAGCTCGTCGACGGCCTGCTGCCTGGTGTCCTCGTCGGCGCGATCGACGAGCTGCGAGCGTCCGCCGCCGGCCTGTTCGGCCGCGCGCCGCGCATCCAGGGCGTCCTTGAGCAAGAGGGCAGCGTCGGGCGCGCGCGGGTCGGTCATGGCGATGCCCACGCTGCAGGTCGCGGTGACCTGCTTTTCGCCGGCACGGAACACATGGCCGGTCGCCTTGGCAATGAGGTCGGCGGCCAGCGCCTGCACGTCACCCGGAGTGCCGCGCTCGACGAGCAGCATCAAGGTGCAGTCGCCGAAGCGCCCCATGAGATCGTTCGGCTGGCGCAGCTCGTTGACGATGGCAGCGAATTCGGCCACGAAGTCCTCGAGCGCGAGCGGCCCGAGGTTCTCGGCGAGCTCGGCGAATCCGTCGGGCTCGATGCACAGCAGGTGGCGCACACCGGCCTTGATGGGCTGGGCCAGCGACTGCGTCAGGTGCTCGATGAAGAAGCGCCGCTGCAGCGCACCGGTGGTCGCGTCGTTCTCGAGGGCCGCGGTGAGCCGCTCATCGAGCGGCTCGTCCTTGGCGCGGCGACTGGCCGCGATGCACAGGCGCACGGCGGGCTCGCCGTCGTATTCGGCGTTCGACAGCTCGAGCTCCAGCGGCAGGGTGGAGCCGTCGGCGAGCAGCGCGTTGGCGCGCAGGGAATGATCGGACCAGCGTCCCTGCAAGCAGGCGACCAGCGCACCCTTCAGGGCGGCGTGGGCGTCGGGATCGAAGGCATCCATGATGGGTGTGCCGACCGCCGCGTCGAGATCGGAATAGCCGTAGAGGTCCAGCCATGCTGGGTTGGCGTCGACCACGATGCCTTCCTGCACGTGGGCGATGGCGTCCGCCGAGCCGGCCATGAAGGACTTGAGCTGCTCGCGGTATTCCTGCGCCGAGCTCAGCGTGCTGTTGAGCATGCGTGCCTGCAGGTGAGCTTCCAGCTCGCGGGTCACCACCGCCTGCAAGCGGATCGTGTTCTTGAGCGTCACGACGTCCCGGGCGCCTTCCATCATTGCGCTGGCGATGATGTCCTCGTCGACCTGCTCACGTACGAAGATCACGGGCACCTCGGCGTCGAACTGCCGGCATACGCCGATCACCTTGGCGGTGTCGCCGGCGTCCGGACCGACGAACGCGATGAGCATGTGGGCGGGAATCTGCACGAGCGCCTCGCCGAGGTCGTTGAGCTCGCGGATCCAATGGCAGTGCACCGCGTGCCCGGCGTTGCGCAGGGTGCTGTTGACGGCTTCGACGTTGTCCTGGTGCCGGGTCAGGACAATCATCGGAACGGCGTTCTGTGGCGGCAAACTCTTATCCTCCCCACTCCCTTCAGCGTTCGGGTGTTCCCTGGCCGGAACGGCCGTACGTTACACAAGTGGCGTCTTGGCGTCCGCGCCCGGCACTTCGCGCACCAGGCGCGGGACCAGGTAACCGGGCAGTCGGCTCGCGAGGGCGGCGTGCAGCGCGCGCGCGGTGACGTCGCTGACCTCGAAATGCGCCGCGCCGGCGACGCGGTCGAGGGCGTGCAGGTAGTAAGGCAGCACACCCATGGCGAACAATGCTTCGCTCAGATCGGCCAGGGCCGCCACCGAGTCGTTCACATCTGCCAACAGGACGGACTGGTTGAGGAGCGTTGCGCCGGCGCCGGCCAGGTCGCGGCAGGCGCGCGCCACCGTATGGTCGAGCTCCTGGGCATGGTTGGCGTGGATGACGACCACCTTCTGTAACGGCACGCCCGCGAGCCACTTGAGAAAGCCCGCGTCGATGCGCTCGGGCAGCACCACGGGGTAGCGCGTGTGGATGCGCAGCCGGCGGATGTGCGGCAGCGCGCGCAGGGCGTCGGTGAGTTGGGTCAGGCGACGGTCGCTCAGACTGAGCGGATCGCCCCCGCTCAAGATCAGCTCGCTCACGCTGGTGTCGGCCCGCAGCCGCTCGAGCGCGGCCGCCCAGCCGCCGGCGATGGCCGAGTCCTCGCCGTAGGGGAAATGTCTGCGGAAGCAGTAGCGGCAATGAACCGCGCAGGCGCCGGTGCTGACCAGCAGGGCGCGGCCGTGATACTTGTGCAGCAGGCCGGTGGCCGCGCGCGCCGCCAGGTCGCCGACCGGGTCAAGGCCGAAGCCCGGCGCCTGGCTGAGCTCCGCACTGGTCGGCAACACCTGCAGCAGCAAGGGATCACGCGGGTCGCCGCGGCGCATCCGCGCCACGAAACCGCGCGGCACGCGCAACGCGAACTCGCGCGCCGCGGCGCGCGCGGGCAAGACGGCGGCAGGATCGAGATCGAGCAGGGCGCACAGCTCTGCGGGGTCGCAGACCGCTTCGGCAAGCGCCTGCTGCCAGCGTGGCCTTCCCCGCGAGGGCTCGTGCTGGTCTGGTACGTTGCTAGCGGATATCATTTGCGCCCTTTGTCGGCGCCCGGGCGGCACCGAATGCACTATTCTCGCGTAAATCTCGCGCTATTTTCCCGGAATTTGAGGGAGCGACGCTACCGATGGCCAGTTATTCCACCAACGAGTTCAAGTCGGGCCTGAAGATCATTCTCGAAAATGATCCCTACGCCATCGTCGAGAACGAGATGGTCAAGCCCGGCAAGGGCCAGGCGTTCAACCGCGTCAAGGTGCGCAACCTCAAGACCGGGCGTGTCATCGAGCGCACCTTCAAGTCCGGCGAAAGCGTCGAGGCGGCCGACGTGGTCGAGACCGAGATGCAATACCTCTACACCGACGGCGAATTCTGGCACTTCATGGTGCCGGACACCTACGAGCAGTACACCGCGGGCAAGGAGGCCATGCGCGATGCCGCACAGTGGGTCAAAGAGGGCATGAACTGCACCGTCATGTTGTGGAACGGCGTGCCGCTCACGGTCACCCCGCCGGCCCACGTGGAATTGAAGATCGTGGAGACCGATCCCGGCGTGCGCGGCGACACCGCCACCGGCGGCGCCAAGCCGGCCAAGCTCGAGACCGGTGCCACGGTGCGCGTGCCCTTGTTCATCAATGAAGGCGAGGTGATCCGCGTGGACACCCGCACCGCCGAGTACATCGCCCGCGCCAAGGGCTGAGCCGTGGCGCGTTGCGGCGGTCGCCCGACCGCCGCAGCGGACCCGGGCGCCCGGCGCCCGCCGTGCGCGCCAGCCTCGGGCGCGTCGCGGACCTGGATTCTCGATTCGTTACGCCACGTGCTCGAGCAGGACGGCCGCGAAGCGCTCGAGCCCGAGGCGATCCTGCTCGTCGAAGCGGCCGAACGTTGGGCTGTCCACATCGAGGACCCCGAGCAGTCGCTCGCCGCGTAGCAGCGGCACCACGATCTCTGCGTTGGAGGCCGCGTCGCAGGCGATGTGGCCGGAAAACTCGTGGACATTCGGCACGACGATGCTGCGGCGCTGCATTGCCGCGGTGCCGCACACGCCCTGGCCCAGTCCGATGCGCACGCAGGCGGGTCTGCCCTGAAACGGCCCGACCACCAGTTCCCCCGCCTTCCATAAATAGAATCCCGTCCAGTTGACCTCGGGCAGCGAGTGATGGAGCAGCGCCGCGGCATTTGCCAGGTTGGCGATGAGATCGCGCTCCCCGGCGATCAGCGACTCGAGCTCGCGCGCCAGCGCGGCATAGAGCGCCGGCTTGGGGAGCTGCGGATCGAGGTGCGCGGCGTGCATCATGGTGTGGCGTTTTCTTTTACGCCCGCTCGAACGGAAAAGCCAGCACCTCATCGATGTGGCGGGCGCCGGTGGCGCACATGACCAGCCGATCGAAGCCCAACGCCACGCCGGAGCATTCCGGCAGCCCGTGCTCGAGCGCGCCGAGCAGGCGTTCGTCGATGGGGACGGCGGGCAGGCCGCGCGCGGCGCGCTCCTCGAGGTCGCGCTCGAACCGGCGACGCTGCTCGGCGGCGTCCGCCAGCTCGTGATAGCCGTTGGCGAGCTCCAGGCCGTCGAGGTAAGCCTCGAAGCGCGCCGCCACCTCACCGTGAATGCGCGCCAGGGAGGCCTGCGACGCCGGGTAGTCGTAGACGAAGCACAGCCGGTCGTGACCGAGCCGCGGCCCGACCAGTGTGGCCATGATGAGATCGAGGCAGCCGTCGCGGTCTGCATGCAGATCGCGCGGCACGTCGATCCCGGCGCTTTCCAGGCGTGCCACCAGCACCGGGGTCGGATCGGCGAACGCATCCACGCCGGCATGCAGCTGCACGGCCTCGCGTGCCACCGCGAGAGCCACATCACTCGCCCTGGCCTTTGCCGCGCTGATCGCTGCGGCGTTGGCGCCGTCGCCGGGCGCACGATCATGCAGAGTGGCAGCATGCC